>JAQFVJ010000040.1 GCA_029439525.1 Caballeronia sp. BR6202001591004 | reverse complement strand
GAGCACAACAAAAATCCGAAGCCGATCAAGTGGAAGTATGACGATCCTTCGCCTCGGATCCGACCAGAGTGCCAAATCAATCACGCAGTGGACTAGTGTCTCAAAAAATAAAAGGATGCGAGAATCACCGGCGCGCGACACGAACGCGCGCTTGATTGCACGGCGCGAAACGATGAATCATCAAGCAGGCATTGACTCCGCCTTCTGCGCGCGCGACCATACGCGATGCTTGCTCATCGTATCGATGAAGCTCTGCATCACCTTGTCGACATCGCTGCCGACGGCAACGCCGTCATCGCCGCTCGGCAAATGCGCGGCCGCGAGCACGTCCTCGTCCTCACCGTTGCCGATCGCGGCGATCGCCTTCAGATGCTTGAACGCCTCCAGTACGAAATGGCGTGCGTCGCCGGATTCGGACAGCGTCTTCGCGCTCTGCGCATCGCCCGCGACGATGACGCCATCGAACATGATCGACGGCATGCCGAGCATGGTCACATCTGGCTCGATGCCTGGGGCGGGCTCGGCGAGCGTCGGCGAGAATGGCGATTGCGCGTCTTCACCGACGGCTCTGTCTTGGCGACGATCGACAGCGCCGACGAATCCTTCACCGACGACTTGCCGAGTTCGTCGGCGCTGGCGTTTTTCTTCGGCGCGGGTAGACTGAGATTCTCTGCGACACGCGCGGCCAGCGTCTCGTCGATATTGCCGAGAATGCCAAGCTGGCGCTCGCGGATATTCTTGCGCTCGACCTTCGACAGCTCGAACGAATAGCCGTGTGATCCTTCTCCGGCTCGGTCATGCTGTTCCAGAACAGCGTCGCTTGCGAAAGTGATCCTTGAGCGACGGACTGCGCACGCAGATCTTCTCGCCTTCCACGCGTTCGGTATAGCTTTCGAAGCCGCCGGCCGCCGCCGCGGTTTCCTTCGGCCATCCGCCATCAATGGAATTCGGCTCATACGATGCCTGTCCCTTGTCGATGGTCTGGCGATGCATCGCGTCGCGCTGACCGTTGTGCAGCGGCGCGAGCGGACGATTGATCGGAATTTCGTGGAAGTTCGGCCCGCCCAGACGGCTGATCTGTGTGTCAGTGTAGAAGAACAGACGCCCCTGCAACAGCGGATCGTTCTGAAATCCAGCCCCGGCACGATATGCCCCGGACAGAACGCCACCTGTTCCGTCTCCGCGAAGAAGTTGTCGGGATTGCGATTGAGCATGAGCTTGCCGACCATATCGAAGTTGCCTTCGTCCGTGTAGAACACCGCGAAGCCCCGCACGTCCGCGCACCGTATCGGCCGAGCCGCGCGAACCTTGCACGGTGGAAAAGCGTACGTAGACCGGCGTTTCCTTCGACGGATCCTGCAGGAACGCAGCCTTGGTGAGTTCGGCTTGCGATTCGTACACCTTGAAGACGCCCCGTGCGCTGCCGCGCTGCGCGCGTGAACAATTCGCTCGGGAATGCGCTCGTGGTCGAAGTGCGTGATTTTTTCACGCATGGTGAAGTCTTCGAGCAGCGACGGGCCGCCCGTGCCGGGCGCGCAGCGTTTGTTCTGGTTATCGGCGATCTTGACGCGCTGATTGGTCGTCAGCGCCTGATTGGTGGCGTCGTTGTGGAAAGTGTCGAGGGATTCGATCTTGGCGTTGGTGTTGCCCTGGGACGGGGTGATATGCGAGCGACAGCGCTCGCGGCTTGCTTCTTCGTCGGCATTGCGAGAACTCCTTGTTGGGGACGGCTACGAGATATTCGTTCGTAGCCTTTCGCAATCGTTGTTCCCGCATGCCCGGCGCGCGGCGTTCATTTTCCTCGCGCCGTTTTACGTTTCAACCGCGTTTCAAGGCTTGCTCTGCGGCGACAGCGCTCTCCTGGGTCGTCTTTTGCAGCGCGATGATGCGCGTCATCGCCGCATGGTTCGATGTGGCTTCGTCGTACATCTTCGCGAGATCGGCCTTCAGCTGCGTGCACGATCCGCCGTCAAGATAGATCATGTGCCCCGGCGGATAGAATGCGGCCGACAGGTTCTACCGCACCGTCTTGTCGATGAGCGGCATCTGCTGAAGATCGGTCTGATAGAACGGCGTCACGAAGTCATACATGCCGTTGGCCGACACAGCACCTTGAGATCGACGTTGAGCCCCATCACCGCCGCAAGATCGCCGGCCGTGTACAGGATGACGTTGCCTTTCGAATCGACGCCCACCGGCTTGCCGGTCGGATCGGTATGCTTGAAGTCCCAGTTCTGGAACGCCTGATCGTTCAGATCGGTAAACGACGACGACGTGAACTTCAACTGCTCGTTGAGATAGCTGTTCCACATCGCCGTGTAAGACGCCGCTCACCGCCGTCATGGTCGGATCGTTGCCGCCTGGAATTCGGATCGATCTTGCCTGCGATGCCGCTGGAAATGCCCGTCACGCGCGGCCGTCGTATTCGCCGAGCGCCTTCGCCCTTCGACTTGAGCAGCGTCGTGAGGAACAGCGAATTGCCACGGCTGTCGTAGGCGGCGATATCGAGGCTCCACGCAATCAGCGTCGCCTTGTCGATGCCGGTGTGTTCCGAGAGCTTTTCGACGACTTCGTCATCCGTCTGCGGAAACTTGCGCAGCGCGTTCAGATAGTCCGTGCGCGCAAATTCGGCGGCTTCTTCGGCAAAGTTCAGCAGATTGGTCGGCAGTCGGATGCACACCGAGTTTCTTGTGATGTTACCACGCGTCCGCCGCCGCAGTCGGCAGCGCGCCGACCGGATTGCCCGCCTGCCGGTAATCGAGAATGGACGATTGCAGCGTAACACCGTTCAGATCCACGCCGTCCTCGTGCAGCTTGTAAGCGAGCACGCAACTGCGCGCCGTGCCGTACGACTCGCCGAACAGGAACTTCGGCGAATTCCAGCGGTTGTTCTTCGTCAGATAACGCTTGATGAACTGCGTGATGGAACCCGCGTCCTCGTCCACGCCCGCAGAAATTGCGGTTCGTGTTCGGCGCGATCGCCGCCGAATAGCCGGTGCCCACCGGATTCACGAAGATCAGATCGCTCTTGTCGAACAGGCTGTCGGGGTTGTCTTCCATCTGATACGGCGCGGGCGGCGTGAAGCTCGGCATCGCAGTCCTAATGCGGCGCGGCGCGAACGAACCCAGCAGCATGAATACCGACGACGAGCCCGGCCTGCCGTTATTATAGAAGAACGTGAGCGGATGCGTCTCCTCCTTCGCGCCGTCCTTCGTGAAGGCGACGTAGAACATCTTCGCGGCGAGCTTCGAACTGCTCGTCGGGTCCACCGTCACCAAATGGCCGACCGTCGCGGTGTACGCGATGTTCGCGCCGCCGATGTTCACGCTGTGATGCGCGACGACCGCGTTCTCATCCGCCTGCGACGTGTCGATGGCGTCGTTGGGGCCATTGCCGTAAGGCGTCGGATCAAAGTACGGCTGATCCTTCTTCGAGGATGTCTTGGCGGGCGCCTTCTTCGAGGGCACCTTTTTGGCCGGCGCGCTCGCGGCGTTCGGCGCGGAGGTCGCGTCCATCGATTTGTCTTTCGCTGCCAGCGGATCGGAGTTCATCGTTGTCGCTCCAGAATCGTCGTCGTGGTTGTTGTTGTGCATTGTCGTTACTGCGGTCCGCTAACTCTGCTTCTGCGGATTCTTCGCGGGCGCCGCTGTGGATGCCGCCTTGGATGCTGCCGTGAGCGCGGCAGCGACCTTCGTGCCACATTCGGGCTGCCGAAACCGGTGCAGGCGTCCCAGCCGCTCGATGCCGCGTAGCTGCCGTTGTTGCCCGAGGGTGATGTCGTTGCAGGCCGACTTCGCGTTGTAGAGCTTCGCGTTGAGGAAACCCGACGGCGACTTGTTGATCGCGTTGATGCGCACGACCAGCGCGGCCCACAGCGGCGCGACGGCGCTGGTGCCGCCGATCACCATCTGTTCGCCGTCGATCAGCACGTCGTAACCGGTGAGCGACAAGGCGTCGCCGGCCACGTCGGATACGCCGCGCCTGGACAACGCCGCATGCTGGCCGCCCGTGCGCGTGGCCGACAAGCCGTTTTGCCACGACGGCAGATCGAACAGGCTCGACACGCCGCCGCCCGCGCCGCCCTGATCGCCGTCGTTCTAGACGACTTCACGCGAGACGCTCTGCGCCGATGCCGTTAGATTGGTCCCGCCGCAGCCGAGCACAAACGGACTGGACGCCGGGAAATCGACATGATCCGCGCCGGCGCTGGCGCCATCCGACGAGCCGCTATCGCCCGAGGCCGCGCACATCGTCAGCCGAGCGCGGCGGCGCTTTGCAGCAGGTCGTTGAAGGCGCTGACCGATTGCTGCGTCCAGTTCGATTCCGGACTGCCCCAACTGATCGACACCACCGACGGCTTGTTCCTGGTGTCGTGGATGGCGCGAAATAGACGGAGACGGCGATGGTCGCGCCCGGCGCGATGGCGCCCGCGATCTCGATATCGAGCGTGACCTCGCCGTCCGAGCCGTTCGGGTTGCCAGTGGGCGCGTTCTTGCTGTTGTCGAGCGGCACCGACACGACCTTGGGCGCCTTCACGCCGAGCTTCGAGAAATACGCGGACAGGTCGCTCGTCTTATACCCGCCGCCCAGTTAGATGATGCCGATGCACTGGCCCGCGCCGTCGCCGGCGGGAAAACCATAGAGTTGCGCCAGATCGACGGGCGTAAACAATGCCGGCGCCGCCGCGCCGTGCGCGGGCTGGAACGGCGGACGGAAGCGGAAATGCGGACGCGCCTGCGGACGGCTGTCCAGTCCGAGCACGGCGATAACCGCGCCGTGGATGTCATCGGGCACGCTGACCGGGCCCGGACCGGCCGCGATACTCGCCCATGTTGTGATGCTGGAAGCGCTCGAGCTTGACGTTGAACGCTTTCTGGAACTGCTCGACCGTGCCCTCAAGCACGACGCTGCGGGTAGCCGGCTCGGCGCGCCCGACCGTCAGGCCGTATTGCTTCGCGAACGCCTTGATCTTGTCGACGTCGTCCTCGGACGCGCCGAAGCGCTTGTTGAATTCCTCGCGCGAGACGGGCTCGCCGGGAGCTTCGTCGGATTCGATCTTTGTCATGACCTGACGGAAGCCTGCCTCGTCCTTGCGGCGCAGCATGACGATCACCTCGATCTGCTCGCCGAGATCGCATTGGCCGAGACACTTCTTCGCGCCTTGCGGTGCCGTCTTGTCGCTGCCGCTAACCGGTTGCTTCGCCATAATCGATGCTCCTAAACAATGAAGTCCAAAGGTTTCTCGATCCTGCAAGCCCTTTGGGTTCAGGCGCACGCTAACGTTTTCGTTGCGGGCTTCGCTGCGCGATTTGCAGTGAGGCATGCCGATAATCTTATTTTCCTGACGCGAATGCAATTGCTCGGGCCCACGGCCACAGAATGCGGTTCCGGCAGGACAAAACTTGTCCAGGTCGCGACCGATCGCAAGTTCGCTTTTTTAAGGCCCGACGACGCGCAGCATGTCGGCTGAATGATCATACGTCGCGCGCAACGCACCGCGCCATCCGCCAGACAGCTTAATCCCGATGGAGAGAGTGCGGCCGAAGAAAACGGCGTCAGTGCTCGCGCTCTTCCTCGTAGTCGGGACGCACGCCGCGCGGCAGCCACGGCTCGCGGTGTTTGACCCACAACTCGTATTGCGGCTCGAAGACGCCGGTCTCGTCGAACGCGCCGAACGGCAAATCGATCTCATCGCGCGACACGAACTCGATGTACGCGACCGACCCGCACACCGGGCAGAAATGCCGCCGACCTTCGTCCGAACTGCTCCAGCTTTCGAGTCGCCCGCTCATCTCGACCTGGCCGCGCCGGAAGATCGCGTACGCGCCGAACGCCTAACCGTGCATGCGGCGGCACGTCATGCAATGGCCAAGGCTGGCGCGAATCGGCACGCCGCTCGCGCGAAAGCGAAAGGCGCCGCACGCGCAGCCGCCTTCGTGGATAGGTTAATCGCTGCTCATCGTCATCGAAGTCTCCTGCTGAATTGCCCAGGCGCCCGATGCGCACGGATCGGGCCTGCGGCTTGTTACTTTCGCCAGTTAGCTAGTTACTTTGTTACGATTCAACTTCACGACGCGGAGACGACATTTCATGAGCACATCGAGCACCAGCGGCACGGCAGGCAGCGCAGGCAACCCGGGAACGTCCTCCCCGTCCTTGTTTCCGTCGTTGTCCCTGTTGAAGCTGCTACCCGGCGCGGGATCCGACTTCGGCCCGTCCGCGTCCGATCTGGTCGCCCACGTGCTGTCGCACGAGCGCTTCGATGCCGCCGCCGACGCCGTCGCGCCGCGCGAGACCTTCCGGGGCGTCACCGTCGACGAGGCGATGTCCGACGACTACGTCTTCCCGCTCGGCCGCACCGGTCAGTCGATCGTGCTGATGGGCTATCGCATCGCGGCGGGTTTCATCGCCGCGTGCGCCGCCGACGAATGGCTCGAACTCGCGCATCGCGAGCGCCTCGTGCGCGGTCTTTCCGCCGATGCCCAGGCAAGCGAGCATCTCGCGCCCGATCCCGCCGAGACCGATCAGTTGCTCGACCGCACCGCCGAATGCGCCCAGCGCATTCTCGATCCGGTTGCGCGCGAGCCGGTCATTTCGCTTTTCGAGACGCACTACCGTGGCGGCCGCGAATTTCTGCGCGTGAGCTGGGAAGGCTTGCCTGAAGACCTCGTGCACGCCTCGCGCCGGCCGTTCGTGGCGTTGGCCGACGGCAGCACGCCGCGCCGCGAAAAGCGCGACTACGATCCCTACGGACTCGAAGGCACCGACGACTATGACGTCGACCGCCCGCTCGCCTACCGTGAGAAGATCGGCCCGTTTCTCTTCACGATGACATACCGCCACGAGTATCCGCAAGTCGACGACGAACGGCTCGGCACCGCCTTCGCCGTGTTCCACGAGGCGGGCAGCGACATCGTCGCGGCAGTGGTGAAGCTGCAACTCGTCAAGGTGCCCCCGCTCACCAGCAGCGCGGACCTCGTCTACACGTTCGACACGTACTCCGGCGAAATGCTGTCACTCGCGCTCGCCGCTACCGAGGCGCTCGGCCCCAAACGGCTGTGCGACGTGTTCAACACGTATCGCGTGATCTACATCAGCCAGTGGGAGGTGCGCAAGCCGTGGCGCGGCGAAGGGCTCGGCGTGGCGCTGCTGCATCAGGGGCTGGAGCGTCTGCCCGTCGATGTCGATGGCCGACCTAACGCGCTCGCCATCGCGCCGGAGCCGTATCAGACCGAGATGAAGCACTTCGAGACCCTGCCCGTCGTGCTGCACGAGGAACTGCGCGCACCGGCCGAACGGCTCGCCGCGTATCTGACGAACTGGCTGGAGCGTTCGACGCTGCCGGTCGCGACGCATTTCTTCGTGCCGATGGCGAAGCACGCCGGCATCGGCTCGGCGGGCGAGAACGCGCGGCTGATCGATCGGATCATGGAAAGCGAGGCGTGAGATGAACGCGCTCGTCGTCATCGACATGCAGGCGCGGCTCGTGCCGCACATCGACGGCGGTGAGCGGGTAACCGAATGGGTGCGCCCGCAACGTTGTGGATCGCCGGCGTGGAGGCCCATGTGTGCTGTGCGTGCTGCTGACGGCGATCGGGCTTTTGCAGCGTGGCTATCGCGTCGAATGGGTCCGCGGACGCCGTGGGTTCGCGCCGTGCCGACGATTGCGCGCCGCGCCGTCGCGCTGCTGCGCGCGTATCACCATGTTGGAAACTGCCGTGTTCGGCTGGCTTGGCAGCTTTCGGCATCCGCGTTTCAGGGAAGAGCTGGCGCTGGTCAAATAAAAATTCGCTGATGGCGGCGCAAATAAACGGTTAGTTGCGATCGCGCCAATCGTTCAAGGCAGTCGTGACGCGTTCGATCACGTCGTCCCATTTGTTGGGCGTGGTTTGCCGGAACAGGCGCACGTTCGGATACCAGGCCGATTCTTCGCCCGCGGTCAGCCGTGCCAGCAAGGGTTCGAGGACAGCAGCATCCACACCGGCTTGTCGAGCGCGCCCGCGAGATTGGGCGACAGAGGTATCGGCGGCAATGACGAGATCGAGCGAAAAGATGATCGCAGCGGTGTCGGAGAAGTCCCGGATATCGTTCATCAGGTCCAGAGGACGAAGATGCGACGGCAGAATATAGAATTGCGTGCGCGATGGAGGCCTTCTGCAGATTGACAAAGCGCACGCCGGGGATGCCGAGAAAAGGAGCGCACGCTTGCGCGCTGACCCAGCCGCGTTCCTCGAACGCAGACACGCGGTTCGGGGAGCACCACTACGCCCACTTTCGGCACGCCAGCGGGCAGCCGGCCGCGCCAATATTCAATGCGCTGTTCATCCGCCGCGAGATAGGGCGTGGCATCGGGAATGGCCTCGCCCGCGGTTCCCAGAAGCATCGGCACGTTCATCATAAAAGCACCATTAATCGGGTGGCGACAGCGTGTGCAACATGTCGGCCCTGACGCAGGCGTCGACGCCATCCACCGAGGCAAGCAGTGAATCCTGCAACTGCCACACGATTGACAATCTTGAAACCCCTAAGACTTCAGTAAGGGCAGGAAGCGGCAGAACTGAAACGTGTCTCCAAAGCCTTGTTCGTGAACCACGAGCAGCGATTTACTGGCAAGAGACTTGCCTCGCCATCGTGGAAAGGGCAAATCGGGCGTGTGAATGGGCCGCTGTGGCCAACTTTCATCGTAGCGGGCTTCCATCAACGGCCACGCCTCGGCGTACGCCCCGACGCGCAGGAGGCCGCCGGCCAGATTGAGCCGGGCTTCCACAGCATGATGAGGGTTGACCTCCACCGCGCGTCGAAGCACCGCGAGCATATCGTCAAGCCGCCCCGGGCGTTCCTTCAGCAAATTGCTAAGGGCGATATACGCCTGCGTGTAGTCTGGCTGAAGAGCAATCGCGCGGTGGTACGCCGATTCGGCCTCATCGAGCCGTTCGAGTCCGGCAACGGCGGTGGCCCGATAGCCCGGGTTGTAGTGCGCGGCGGCAAGGTCAGGCATCGCATCAGCCAGACGACGGTCACATTTTCCAGTTCCGCTAACGCTCCGCGTGTTTCGAGCAGTTCAGCCAAGCCCTGATAGGCGTTCGTCAGGCGAGGATTCAGTTCGATGGCCGCGCGATAAGCACGCTCGGCCTCGTCTGGTCGTTGCCGGGCGACACATGCGTTGCCGAGATGAAAATGCGCGTCGGCCCAATCCGGACGCGGGTCGATCGCGCGCTGAAAATGCGTCGTCGCCTCGTCGAAGCGCTTTTTCGGCATCAGTAGCCTCGCCAGATCGTAATGCGCCTGCGCCAGATTCGGCCGCAATTCAAGCGCGCGGCGCAGCGATCGCTCCGCGTCCGCGATGCGGTCCTGCCGCGCCAGGATGCTGCCGAGGTTGTAATTGCGCTTCGGCGAAGTCGCTTTTCAGTTCGAGCACCCGTCGATACATCGCTTTCGCTTCGGAAAGGCGCTCAAGCCGCTCGTACAGGTTGTCCAGATTGGATTGTTATGCGCGCCCGCGTGACGCGGATGCTCGGCGATCGCGCGTTGCCAGTAAGCCTCGGCCCGCTCCGGGCGATTCATCGAATACTCGCATGCGGCAGCGAGATCGAGCGTTTCGGGATTGGCGATTCCGCCGGCGATCGATGGCTCCAGCACGGCGAGCGCCTCGGTGATCTGACCCGCATGTAATGGGCAAGGGCTGCGTGGTAACGATCGGGTCGAGCGACATGGGCAAGTTCAACGATGAAAAAAGTTTGGACGGCGCGAGGGCGCCATCGAAACCACTTGTCATTCTGAATGACGCTTGCCCGGCGGAAGTCACAAAAGGTGCGCAACGCTGAATCGCGCCGCGAAACGATTCCTGCGTCTGCCCTTCCAGCATTTACGCGCTCATGCAGCATCTACTCGCACGCTGGATCGATTCGGGCGACGCATCCGCCCGCGCCGTTTGTCTTCGCGGATAGCACCATTGCGTGGCATCTGACTTGCTTCGCACCACCGGTCGCGGGTTGTCGAACGTTCGGTTGTCTTACAGTTGCCGGACGGACGAGTACCCGCGCCCAGCGCGCCGCCCCGAGGACTCGAGCATCGGCGCCCCGTCCGATCCCGTCGCAATCGGCCGCAAGTGAATGCCTCATGAAGACTGGAGCCTGTCGGCGTCCTTTCGAACGAGCGAGGAGCATTCGATCGCCATGTCCCCAGTCGATACCCATCCAGATGACGCCAGCGACGCGGCGCAAAAACCGTCGCGCCGACGCTTCCTGCAATCGGCCGCAGCGGCGGCGCCCGTCACCACCGTCGAAGGCCTTGCGCCCAATGGCGATACGCTCGCGCCGATCCAGCGCGCGTTCATCGAGAAGGACGCCTTTCAATGCGGCTACTATACGCTCGGGCAATTGTGCTCGGCGACGGCGCTCATCGACGAATACCGCCGTGGCGATGCCGCGCGGTCACCGCCGATGTGCGCTTTCGCCCGGCGCAACTGTCCGACGACGAAATCCGCGAGCGCATGAGCGGCAACCATCTGTCGCTGCGGCGCGTATCCGAACATCGTCGCGGTGGTGAAGCGGGTCGCCTCGTCGAACGCCTGAGGGACCGACATGGATGCGATCTCCTACCAGCGCGCCGACGATATCGGCGCGGCGCTCGCGGCCATCAACCAGCCCGGCGCGATGTTCATCGGCGGCGGCACCACCTGCTCGATCTGATGAAAGGCGGCGTGATGCGGCCGATGAAACTCGTCGACATCACGCATATCGCCGCGCTCAACGGCATCACGAACTTGCCCGACGGCAGTCCTGCACATCGGCGCGCTCGTGCGCAACAGCGACGCGGCGAATCACGCGTGGCTGCGCGAGTGCTATCCGCTGCTGTCGCAGGCACTGCTCGCGGGAGCATCGGCGCAATTGCGGAATATGGCGACCGTCGGCGGCAACCCGATGCAGCGCACGCCCTGTTTTACGACACCGGCTTTCCCCACTGCAACAAGCGCATGCCCGGCAGCGACTGCGCGGTGATCGACGGCAACAACCGCATGCACGCGATCCTCGGCGCGAGTTCCCAATGCATCGCGAGGAACCCGCCGGACATGAGCGTGGCGCTGCGACGCTGGATGCCGTCGTGCGCGTCACGGGTCCGCAAGACGAGCGGACGATTTCGTTCGCGGAGTTTCATCGGCAGCCGGGCGAGCGGCCCGATCTCGATACGACGCTTCAACCCGGTGAACTGATTACCGCAGTCGATCTGCTGCCGACGTTGTTCGCGCAGCATTCGAAGTATCTGAAGGTGCGCGATCGCGCGAGCTATACGTTCAGCACTCGTCTCGGTCGCCGCCGCCTTGCAGATGGACGGCGACACCGTGAAGGACGCGCGCATCGCGCTGGGCGGCGTCGCGCACAAGCCATGGCGCGCGAAGGCCACCGGGCATACGCTCATCGGCCAACCCGTCGAGCGCATGACGCTGCAAAACGCCGCCGCGCTCGCGGTACAGGGCGCGCGGCCGCAGCGAAGACAACGCGTTCTTCAAGATCGCGCTCACGCAGCGGGCCATCGTGCGTGCAGTGGAACAGGCGAGAGGTGTCGCATGAGCCAGTCGAACCCGAACAAGATCATCGGATCGGACAGCCGTTCGATCGCACCGACGGCGTGCTCAAGGTCACCGGCCAAGCACGCTATTCCGCCGACAACAACGACGCGAAGCTCACGCATGCGGTGCTCATCACGAGCACGATCGCGAAAGGCCGTATCGCGTCGATCGACACGAGCCGCGCGCAGGCGCTGCCCGGCGTGCGGCTCGTGATGACCTATCAGAACGCGATGCGCCTGCCCAACGGGGGCGTCCCCGATGCGCAGCCGCCCGCGGTGCGCAAGCTCACGCTGTTGCAGACCAGCGAGGTGCGCTACAGCAACGAGCCGATGGCCGTGGTGATCGCCGATACGTTCGAGCATGCGCAGGGCGCGGTGCGGTATGTCGATATCTCCGCTACGAAGGCGCGATACCGAACGCCGACTATCAGCGCGTGCGGCCCGCGTATCAGCCGCCGAATAATATGATGGGCCGCCCGATCACGACGCAGCGCTGCCGACGTCGCGGCCGGTCTGTGACAAGGGCCCGACCTGGCTCGATGCGGTCTATAAGACGCCTTACGAACATCACAATCCGATGGAGCCGCACGCGACGCTCGCACGCTGGGATGGCCCCGACCTCACGCTCTACGATGCGACCGCAGGACGTGTCGGGCGGCGAAGTTCTTCGGCATCCCCGAGAACAACGTGCGCGTGATCTGTACGTTCGTTGGCGGCGGGTTCGGCTGCAAGGGCTCGGTGTGGTCGCACGTCGTGCTCGCGGCAATGGCGTCGAAGCAGGTCGGCCGTCCCGTGAAACTCGTGCTCACGCGTCCCACAGATGTTCGGCATGGTCGGCAATCGTCCGTTCACCGAGCAGCGTATCCAGGTCAGCGCGCGCGACGACGGCACGATGACCGGCATGCGCCACGATGTGATTTCAACCACATCGACCTTCGAGGACTGGACGGAAAGCTCGGCCATCGTCACGCGCATGCTGTACGCGGTGCCGAATCAGGCGACGACGCACAAGCTCGTCAAGCTCGACATCGGTACGCTGACCTTCATGCGCGCGCCGGGCGAAACCAGCGGCTGCTTCGCGCTCGAGACCGCGATGGACGAAATGGCCTATCAGTTGCGCATGGATCCGGTCGCGTTCCGGATGAAAAACTACGCGCAGATGGAACCGCAGGAAAAGAAGCCGTGGTCGGAGAAAGCGCTGATGGAGTACTACCAGCGCGGCGCGGAAAAATTCGCGCTGAGCGCACCGCAATATGGCGCCGCGTTCATGCGCAACGGCAATATGCTGATCGGCTGGGGCGTCGCGACGGCGACCTATCCGGCCAATCCCAGCGAGGCGTCGGCCGTGGCGCGCGGCACGGCGATGGTCGCGTCCGGCACGCAGGATCTCGACACCGGCACCTACACCGTCATGACGCAGGTGGCGGCGGACGCGCTCGGCTTTTCGCCCGATTACGTGCGGTTCGCGCTCGGCGATTCGTCCTTGCCGAAGGTGCCCATCTCGGGCGGTTCGCAATCGGCGGCGAGCGTGTCCCCGGCCGTGCGG
>JAQFVJ010000039.1 GCA_029439525.1 Caballeronia sp. BR6202001591004 | reverse complement strand
CTGCCTCCACTTCCCGCTGCGCCTCCAGTTCCTCTTCCTCGCTGACCTCGTTCGGCCCGACGCGCGTGTAATGGAAGAAGTCCGCGAGCATGGCGATCGCCATGCTCGCGACCGCCAGCGGCTTGGCGATACCCTTCCACAACTGCACGAGCGGGCTGATGCGCGGATCCTTTGCGAGCCCGTGATACAACTCCGGCTTGTCCGCATGATGCAGCACGTACATCACATGCGTGCCGCCCACGCCGGCCGGGTTGTAGAGGCCGGCGTTCTCGAAGCCGCGCTTTTTCAGATCCTCCACGCGATCCTCGGCCTGCGCGATCATGTCCACCTTGGTGCCGAACATGACCGCGCCGGTGGGGCAGGTCTTCACGCAGGCGGGTTCCTGTCCGACCGCGACCCGATCCGAACACAGCGTGCATTTATACGCGCGGTGATCTTCCTTCGAGATGCGCGAAATGTTGAACGGGCAGCCCGTCACGCAATAGCCGCAGCCGATGCAGTTCTCCTCGTGAAAATCCACGATGTCGTTGTTGTACCGCGCGATCGCGCCCGGCGACGGACACGCCTTCAGGCATCCCGGGTCCTCGCAATGCATGCAGTCGTCCTTGCGGATCAGCGACTCGAGGTCACCCTTCAGATTCTCGTACTCGGTGAAGCGCATCACCGTCCACGATTTCTCCGTGAGGTCGCGCGGATTGTCGTAGATGCCGGTTGGGTGTCCAATCTTGTCACGCAGGTCGTTCCACTCCATGCATGCCATCTGACACGCCTTGCAGCCGATACACTTCGACACGTCGATCAGCTTCGCGACCGGGCCCGTCACCGGGACGCGGTCAGTCGGCGGCGTAGTCGTCGCGGAGACGAGCGATTGCAATGCCATTTCTCGCCTCCCTATGCTTTCTCGACCTTCACGAGGAACGACTTGAACTCGGGTGTCTGCGAATTCCCGTCGCCCACGGAAGGCGTCAGCGTGTTGACGAGATAGCCTGGCTGCGTGAGGCCCTTGACGCCCCAGTGCAGCGGCAGGCCGACGGTATGCACCTTTTTGCCCTCCACGTTCAACGGCTTGATGCGCTTGGTGACGAGTGCCACCGCCACGATATGCCCGCGATTGCTCGACATTTTCACGCGATCGCCCGCGATCACGCCCACTTCCTTCGCATGCTCCTCGCCGATTTCGACGAATTGCTGCGGCTGGATGATCGCGTTCAGCCGCGCATGCTTGGTCCAATAGTGGAAGTGCTCGGTCAGGCGATACGTCGTGCCCGTATTCGGGAACTTGTCCGCCGTGCTGAACGCGGCCTGATCGTCGGCGAACACGCGCGCCGCCGGATTGCTCATCACGGCCTTATTGTCCGGGAAGAACGGGTTGTAGCCGAGCGGCGTTTCGAATGCCTCGTAGTGAACCGGGGAACGGACCTTCGTTCATGCCGTCGCGCGCAAAGAAACGCGCCACGCCTTCCGGGTTCGTGATGAACGGATTCATGCAGTTTTCCGGCGGCTCGTCCACCTTGAAGTCCGGAATGTCCAGGCCTGACCACGTCTTGCTGTTCCATGCGATCAGCTTGCGCGTCGGATCGAAGGGCTTGCCGTTGACATCGCACGAAGCGCGGTTGTACAGCACGCGGCGATTCACCGGCCACGCCCAGTTCAGCGTCTGGCCGATGCCGGTCGGGTCCGAGTTGTCGCGACGTCCCATCTGATCTGATTACCAGCTTGCGTCCACGTGCCGCAGAAAATCCAGCAGCCGCTCGAGGTCGAGCCGTCGTCGCGCAGCATCGCGAAGCTCGGCAACTGATCGCCCTTCTTGACCGACACCTTGGTCTTGTCGGTCGGATCGGTGACGTCGGCGGGCGCGCGGCCGTTGAACTCCATCGCGAGCTCTTCGAGCGTCGGGCTTTCCGGGTCCACATACGTCCAGTTCATCTTGAGAATCGGATCGGGATACTTGCCGCCTTTCTCCTGATAAGCACGACGCATGCGCAGCCACAGGGGCGACATGATCTCCAGATCGCTGCGCGCTTCGCCCAGTGGATTCGCACTCTGATTGCTATTGTAGCACACGCGACGAACTCACCAGCGAGCCGCGCTCTTCCGCGAAGCACGTGGTCGGCAGACGGAACACTTCGGTCTGGATCTTCGACTAATCGACATCGTTGAACTCGCCGTGGTTCTTCCAGAACTCCGACGTTTCCGTGGCGAGCGGGTCCATGATGACGAGCCACTTCAGCTTCGACATGCCGAGGCCGGTCTTCCCCTTGTCGGCACCGCCGCGAGCGGATTGAAGTCCTGACAGACGTAGCCGTTCATCTTGCCCGCGGCCATCAGCTCGAACACCTGGAGCATGTCGTAGGACTTGTCGAGCTTCGGCAACATGTCGAAGCTGAAGTTGTTCTCGGCTGTGACGTTATCGCTCCACCATGAGGACTTCATGAAGCTCACATGGAACGCGCGATAGTTCTTCCAGTAGCTGAGCTGATTGGGCCGCAGCGGTTGCGTCGCGCGTTTCTTGATATATTCTTCGTAGTCCTGCTCGCCTTCCATCGGCAAGGTCATGTGGCCGGGCAGCAAATTCGACATCAGGCCCAGGTCCGTAAGGCCCTGAATATTCGAGGGCCCGCGCAGCGCATTCATGCCGCCGCCCGCGATACCGATATTCCCCAGCAGCAGTTGCACCATCGCGCCCGTGCGGATCATTTGCGCGCCGACCGAGTGATGCGTCCAGCCGAGCGCGTACAGAATCGTGCCCGCGCGATTCGGCGTAGCGATCGTCGCGAGCATCTCGCAGACTTTGAGGAACTTGTCCTGCGGCGTGCCGCACACCGTCGACACCATCTCCGGAGTGTACGCCGCGTAGTGCGCCTTCATCATGTTGTAGACGCAGCGCCGGATGCTCAAGCGTCGGGTCGACCTTCACATAGCCGTCGTCGCCGCGCTCGTAGTCCCACGTGCTCTTGTCGTACTTGCGCTTCTCGGCGTCGTAGCCCGAGAACAACCTGTCCTTGAATGCGAAGTCCTCACGCACGATGAACGACATGTCCGTATAGAGTTCTTCACGTACTCGTGCTGGATCTTGTCGTTCGTGAGCAGATAATTGATGACGCCGCCCAGGAACATGATGTCCGTTCCTCCGGTGCGAATCGGCGCATAGAAATCGGCGATGGATGCGGTGCGCGTGAAGCGCGGATCGACGACGATCAGGTTCGTCTTCCGATGCGCCTTCGCCTCGGTCACCTATTTGAAACCGCACGGGTGCGCCTCGGCTGCATTGCCGCCCATGACCAGAATCACATCCGCGTTCTTGATGTCGACCCAATGGTTCGTCATCGCTCCACGGCCAAACGTGGGGGCAAGACCTGCCACCGTCGGGCCATGTCAGACACGCGCCTGATTGTCGAACGCGAGCATCCCCATGCTGCGCACGGTCTTGTGCATCAGATAACCGACTTCGTTGCTGCCCGCCGAGGCCGCGAGGAAGCCGGTGGTCAGCCAGCGATTGATCGTTTTGCCGGTCCGGTGTCTTCTCGACGAAATTCGCGTCGCGATCGGCCTTCATCAGTTCGGCGATGCGGTCGAGCGCGTCTTCCCACGAGATACGCTTCCACTCGCTCGATCCCGGCGCGCGATGCTCGGGATACATCAGGCATCAGGCGGCTCGGGCTATGGATGAAGTCGATCAGCAAGGCGCCCTTCGGACACAGCGTGCCGCGATTGACCGGGTGATCGGGATCGCCCTCGATATGGATGATGCTGGCTTTGGCGTTTTTCGCGTTGTCCCCGAGTCCGTACATCAGAATGCCGCAGCCGACGGAGCAATCAGGACAGGGTATTACGCGTTTCAGTGGTGCGCGACAGTTTGTATTGGCGGACCTCGGCGAGCGCCGGCGCAGGCGAAAAGCCCAGTGCCACCAGGCTCGACCCCGCGAGCGTACTCGCGGAAACCTTTAAAAACTGCCGTCGTGACATTTGCATCATGGTTGCCTCGACGCGTCGTAAAGTGGGTAATCGAAAGTATATGGCGTTAGATACAGTCCCGTTATCCTGTGCGATACGGGATTTGCACCAATGCGCCGTTTTTTGTTTTAGGTAAATCGTCTCTGGCCTGCGCGCGCATCTCAAAAACAAAATGCACTGCGGTCATTTCATGCGCCGAAAAAGGCGCACGAAACATTCCACCCCGCTGAACGGACGGGCGGAATCATAGCAATGATCGGATCAAGAACGCTCGCTGTCATATTCGGCGCGATATATTCTGGAACGCGACGTGCTTGTGTAGCGCGTAAAACTTGCGGCGTCGCGCCCGGCGACCGCCCGAATCGTACGAATCGCCCGTCCAATCAAGAACGAGAGGCCCGTCATGAGTTCGGTGTCTACGCAGAAAATCGAAGCCACGATGAAAAAAGACGCGTCCTGGGCCATGGGCGCACTCAAGAAGTTCTCGGAGAACCGCTGCGCTGCGATGGCCGCGAGCATCGCGTTCTACTCGGTGTTTTCGTTCACGCTGACGCTCGTCATGGTAATCGCGGTCGCGTCGGCTAGGTGTTCGGGCCGGAAGCTGCGCGCGGGCAACTTTTCCATCAGGTCAACGGCCTGATCGGCGATCAGGCGGCGGGCGGGCAGCGCATCGTCGAAAACGCGCATCGCAGCGGCGGCACCGGCATCGCCGCGATCATCTCTTTTGTGCTGCTGGCGGGTCGGCGCGGCGGCGACACATTTTCATCGCTCAATACAGCGCTCAATATCGTGTGGCTGCTCACCGGCGAGCAGCGCTCCAGCATCATGACGATGGTGCGCGTCTGGCTCGTGTCGTCCGGGCGATGGGCGTCGCGTTTTTGTTGATCGTCTCGCTGGTGCTCGATACTGCGATCCCGGCGGCGCGGGCATGTGGCTGTTCGGAAATTCGCCGTTCGTGATCGTCGGCGACATCGTGCAGCCCGTGGTCGGATTGCTGATTCTCTCGGCAGCGTTCGGCGCGGCCGGATCGCTCGCGGTGCTGCTGATGTGGCTGTATTTCTCCGCCGCCGTGCTGCTGGGCGCGGAATTCTCGGCGGCGCGAGCGCGTCTGCACGATTCGCGCGGCGCGTGGGGCATGCAGAACAACGGTCGCGTGCCGCCTGGCAGCCGCGCCAAGATCGGCTCGCTGCTGACCTCGTCGACCCGGCCGGCCACGCGCAAAGGCGGCAGCCAGTGCATCCACGGTCGCGCCGATGTCGCCCGCCAGTGCTGCGACGCGGCGATCGATCGACGCACGCGCACAACGCACGCAGGAGCTGACGGAACAGGCGCACAAGAAGGTATCGGCAATGACCCGCGCGATGCTCGGCGTCGGTCGCAAGGCCTGCGAATGCGATGGTGCGGCGCCATCCGTGGCGGTCGCGCTCCTGAGCCGACGCGATCGTGATCAAGGCGGGAGCGACGAGCGCCGGAGCGACGACTGAAACGCGCTCGCGCACCTTACAGACGTGCTTCCAAACGCGCTTTGAACACGTTTGTTACTGAATTTGAAGATAATCCCCACCGGCGGCACGAATCACCGCACCGCGTCATCCCGGAACTTTTCCGAGTCTATTCTGTCTTATTATGTTGGCTAAGAATTCGTCAAGACTCCCTTGAGTGACGGGGCTCTATTCTTACTGTGTTTTTTTCGAGACAGTCTATTTTTTTCAGTTCTTAAGTTTCGAAACGTTGCGTTATTCTCTGCGCCGGCAACAACGATTTTAATCATTCGCGTGGAGAATTCGATGAAACGAGTCGCACTGACGTCCCTCTCGCTGGCCCTGCTCGGCGCAGCTGGCGCGGCACAGGCACAAACGAGCGTGACGTTGTATGGCGTGATCGATACGGGTCTGGCTTACGTGAGCAAGGCCAACACGAACGGCGATCACCTGTTCGGCATGCAGAACGGCACGCTGTCGGGTTCGCGCTGGGGCTTGAAGGGTCAGGAAGACCTGGGTGGCGGTCTGAAGGCGATCTTCCAGTTAGAAAACGGCTTCGATTCGAGTACGGGCAAGCTGAACCAGGGTGGCCGCGAATTCGGCCGTCAGGCGTTCGTGGGCTTGAGCGGCGCCAACTGGGGTACCGTCACGCTGGGTCGTCAATATGACCCGTCGGTCGACATGGTTCAGGCCCTCACGGGCGACAACTACTGGGGTTCGGCATTCGCAACGCCGGGTGACGTCGACAACTACGACAACAGCCTGCGCGTGAGCAACGCTGTCAAGTATATGTCACCGGTGTTCTCTGGCTTCCAGTTCGAAGGCATTTACGGCTTCAGCAACCTCGCGGGTCAGACCGGCCAAGGTCAGACGTGGGGCGGCGCGGCAACGTACTCGAACGGTCCGTTCGCAGTCGCGGCGAGCTACTTGTACGCGAATAATCTGTCGGCGGATTCGCTGACCTACACGCCGATCAACATTGGCTACCAGTCGGCACACGCAATCGGCATCGCACGTGCAGCAGGTCAGTACTCGTTCGGCCCGTTCACGGCAGGTCTGTCGTACAGCTTCTCGCAGTACAAGAACGACGGCAACTCGCTGTTCAACGAGCAAGAGAAGTTCAACACGGGTAACGGCTACCTAAACTTCCAGGTTACGCCGGCGATGCTGGTCGGTGTCGGTTACACGTACCAGCACGCAAGCGGCGACACGTCGGCGGCGTATCACCAGGCTTCGCTGGGCGCGGACTACTCGCTGTCGAAACGCACGGACGTCTACGCAGTGGCTGCATACCAGCACGCAAGCGGCACGCAGCGTAACGCAGACGGCACGACGACCTCGGGCGCGCAAGCTTCGGTCGCCGACTTCGCGCACGCAAGCGGCAGCAGCCACCAGGAAATCGTCATCGTGGGCCTGCGCCACAAGTTCTAAAAGAACAACCTGAACACGCGACACGCGAGTGTCGCGCCGGATGGAAGCAGCAGCGACTCAACAGCCATCGGCTTGCCGATGGCTGTTTTTTGCGCGCCCGGATCGTATTGGCGACTTCGCCGTAGAAGATAGCTGCGAGAAGTAGAGCGCATCGCGCCGCTGCTGCAATGCCCTTCAGAAACGTCCTGAGCCGCTCAAAGCTCCGGCGCATTGCCCTTTTGCCGCCAGAGTCCTCGGCGAGCGTCTGCGCGGCCGCCGCCGCACATTGGCCAGATCCGTCCACCACGGATTGGGAATCTCGCCGAAAATCTGCCGCAGCCGCTCGGCTCCAGGTGCGATGGATTATCTGGTAGTACGTGCTGTCGTTGTCGAGCGTGGCGAAGCGCGTGACGCGCAGCGCGTCCTTTTCGTAGGCAAGCAGATCGAGCGGCAGACTGACCGAGAGATTGGAGCGCAGCGTCGAGTCCATCGAAATGAGCGCGCACTTGGCCACTTCGTCGAGCGGCGAAGACAGCGTGATGACGCGATCGATGATCGGCCTGCCCTACTTCGATTCGCCGATCTGGAAATACGGCGACACGCGCGTCGATTCGATGAAATTACCCGCCTCGTACACCAGAACAGGCGGCTCGGCGGCTGGCCATGAATCTGCCCGCCGAGATGAAGCTGCAATTGAAAGCGACGCTGAATTCCGCGAGCGACAGCGCATCGCGCCGATGCACTTCGCGCACCGCTTCACCGACGATGCGCGCGGCCTCCGCCATGGTCGATACGCTGTAGATCACGTGGTCCACGCCGGCGTTGGTACGCGTGTCGGACAGGAACACGAGTCCCTCGTCCACGCACGCAATAAGTCATGTCGATCCGTCCTGAAACCAAGCAAACTCGTATTGTACTGACGCATTTTGCACACCGCAGCGGATCTGCAACACGCAAACCCCATCCTGCGTCGTATTTCGCATTCGCCACAAGACGCGAACGTGTAATCGTTTTATCGGCCGTATGTCACGCGGGCTTGAGGTGCGATTGCCTCGCTCGCACGAAAACGCGCTACAGGCATGGTTTTTTCAGCGCGGCTTTTGCGCTAGACTTGATGATTCACCCACGCACCGCGCCGTCATGCAAGAAGACCTCGAAGCCGATTCGCTCGCCGATGCCCGTTCGCAGGCCTCGCGTGTCCTATCGTGTTCGTCGATCTGGAAAACCACCGGCAGCGACGCCACCGCGGATCGCATCACCGAAATCGGCGTGGTGGAAGCGAGCACGGCGGGCATCGAACGTTATAGCGTGCTGGTCGACCCGGGCGTGCCGGTGGCGCCGTTCATCGAACGCCTACGGGCATCGATGATTCGATGCTGCGCGGGCAGCCTAGTTCGAATCGCTTGCGCCCGCGCTTGCCGAACGTCTGCACGGCAAGCTCTTCGTCGCGCACAACGCGCGCTTCGACTATGGCTTTTTGAAGAACGAATTTCGCCGCGCGGGCATCGCGTTTCGTGCGGATACGCTGTGCACCGTGCGGCTGTCGCGCGCGCTGTTTCCGTCGGTCGAAAGGCATGGGCTGGATGCCGTCATCGCGCGTCTGAATCTGCTGCCCGAGGGACGTCATCGCGTACTCGCCGATGCCGATCTGCTCTGGGTTCTGGCAAAAGATTCACGGGCCTATCCGCAGCATCTGATCGATGTGGCCATCAAATCGCTCGTGAAACGCGCGAGTTTGCCGCATGCGCTGCCCGAAGGCGCGCTCGATGCGTTGCCGTCCACGCCCCGGCGTGTACATCTTTCAGGCGACGACGAAGCGCCGCTTTACGTTGGCAAGAGCATCAATCTGAAGCAACGCGTGGCATCGCATTTCGCGGGCGATCATCGGCTCGCGAAGGACTTGTCGATCTCGCAATCGATCACGCGCATCGAGTGCCGCGAGACCATCGGCGAACTCGGCGCGCTGTTGCTCGAAGCGAAGCTCATGAAGGATCTGAAGCCGGTTTACACCCGCCTGCTCAGGCGCGCAAGTCGTCACCGACCTGTCGCGCGAGCGCGATCTGTTCGGCGTGTTTGCGTTACGCGCGAAGGCGCTGGCGTATCTGCGTCAACTCGCCGATGAACACAAGCTCTGTCATGCGACGCTCTGCCTCGAAAAAGCCGCGCCCGGACGGACGCACGCGCGGCTGCTTCGGTCATCAGGTGAAGCGGTGTCTCGGTGCGTGCGTGGGCGAGGAATCGCTCGGCGATCACGCGGCGCGCGAAGCGGTGGCATGTAATCGATCGATGGGTGCTATATCGGCACGTGCGCGACGCGCGTGAGGACATTGCGGCGCTGCTCGAAGCGGTCGAGGCGAAGCACGTCCCTTCGATGCCGATCTCTATAGCCTCATCGCAAAGCGTCTTGCAGCGGGACAGCTCGAATGGATCGCGTGCGATGCGCACGTCACAATGGCCACGCGTTTCACGTTCGTCGCATTCTTCGTATCCGTCTGACTCATGATCCTGCTCCTCAAATAAGAATGAATCGATGAGGTGCATGATGGATCATTCCGTTTCTGCGATCATCGTGCGCGACTGAGTATCATCGTTCCACTTGCTTTAACAATCGCGCCACCGATCATGGATCGCTTTCAGGAAATGCAGGTCTTCGTACGCATCGCGGAACGGCACAGTTTTTACGCAGGCTGCCGACGATCTGCAGATGCCGCGCGCCACCGTCACCAATCTGATGAAGCGCATGGAAGAGCGGCTCGGCGCGCGCCTGCTCGAATGCCACCACGCGCACCGTGCGTCTCACGCACGACGGCGAGGCGCATTTACCGGCGTTGCGTGCGTCTGATCGCCGATCTCGAGGAAGCGGAGGGCTCGTTCCGTCATGCCGAGCCAAAGGGTTTGCCGCGCGTGAATCTGCAAGGCACGCTCGCGCGATACTTCATCGTGCCGCAACTGCCCGCGTTTCTCGAACGCCATCCGCAGATCGAACTGCAAGTTGGGCGAAAACGATCGGCTCGTCGACCTCGTGGACGAAGGTGTGGATTGCGTGCTGCGCGCGGGCACGTTGCAGGATTCGCCAATGATTGACCGGCGCGTCGTGCTGCTCGAACAGGTGACGGTGGCGAGTCCCGCGTATCTGGAGCGCACGGGCGTGCCTGATTCGCTCGAAGCACTCGCATCGCGCGGTGAATTATATTTCAAGCGCAACAGGCCGTACCCTGCCGCTCGAATTCGTCATCGAACGGCCCGCATCGATTGCCGTGACCGGCGTCGAATTATATACGCAGGGCGCGCTCGCGGATGGACGCTTTGCGTTGCCTCTTGACCGATCATCCGCCCCCGATGTCGGTGTCGGTGCTCTATCCGCATAATCGGCAACTGTCGTCGCGTGTGCGGGTTTTGGCTGACTGGATCAGCGCGATCTTCCGGGACGCCTCTGCCGAAGGACAAACCTAGCGAGCGTTTATCGAAGGCTTATCACATTCTGACAAACGACACAAACAAGCCGAAGCACAAAGACAAAGAGGCCCGCTTCCCTTCCGGGAAAGCGGGCCTCTTCTTGCATCAGGCGTCGATCGATGCTTCGACGAACACCTACTAAGCCACTGTCAGGCTTAGGCTGCTGCGTCCTTCAGCTTCTTCAGCGCGCGTGCCTTGATGCGCACGCTTGCCGGCTTGGCTGGGAACCAGTGCTCCTGACCCGTGAACGGGTCTTTGCCGAAGCGCTTCTTCTTGGCCGGAACGGTTTGCGCGGAGATCTTCAAGAGACCGGACAGCGTGAATTCACCAGCGCCCTTCTTGTGGATCGAACCGAGGATCGTGTCTTCGAGCGCGACTATCACGGCCTTCATCGACTTGACGTCGACAGTGGCACGTTCAGCAAGGTGTGCAGCGAGCGACGCCTTGGTGAACTTGTCCTTGACCGGCGACAAGGCGCCCGCAGGCCCGCAGTCTTTTGGGCGGCGACGACACTCTTGGTGGCTACTTTCTTCGCGGCAACCTTCGATGCTGCTTTCTTGGCGACCGGGGTCTTGGCCACTGCCTGCTTGGCCGGGGCTTTCTTTGCAGCGGTTTTAGCGGAAGTCGGCATGTTTCTCCTACCTGTGTTGGTCAGTGATTTCTGACGACTGAATACGTTCGCTCGATTGCTTGCGCTTCGTTGCGTTTACCATATTGCGTTCGTATCACCGCGGATTCTACATAGGCCTAACGCATTAGTGCGAGTCTTTTGCGTTTTTATATCGTTTTTCTAGGCACTTTTCGTGGCGTCGCGTGCACGGGTGAGCTTGTTCGGGATACGTTGCGATCGAAAAAAACTTTGTTACGTTATCCAAACGCGCTCACATGGCGTTCGATACATGCCCGGAGTCATCGATCACGCATCGATCGATGAAGCGAACTCGCTGATTGGTGCGCTGATGTGAGCAATCAGCGGATAGTGATCCGATGCCACGCGCGACAGCGGCGAGCGATGCACGTCCACGCGCATCAGCCGTTCGCCCGGGTGCACCCAGATACGATCCAGCGGGAACAGCGGATAGCGCGTCAGAAACGTACGTAATGCGCTCGCCCGATGAAAGTGCGTGACGAGACGCCGCAGCGTGCGGCCATAGACGAACCATTCGTTCAGATCGCCCAGCAGGATGACGGGCAGCGCGGGCGTATCGAACGTCTGCAGCACTTGTTCCACCTGTGCGCGTCGTTCGCTGGATACGAGTCCCAGATGCGTCGCCACGACGCGCCATGTTTCGCCGCCGCAGTCGATATCGGCATCGAGCGTGCCGCGCGGCTCGCGGCTTCTGAACGACAGATCGAGCGTGCGCACCGCGCGCACCGGATAGCGCGTGAGCACTGCATTGCCGTAGCGGCGCGCGGGTGTGTCGAGCGTGGGACTGGCCACCGCGTGCAGCTTCGTCATGCGTTGCAGCACGTCAAGCACGTTCGGTGCGTGTGTGCCGCCGAGCGGCACCTTCTGACTTCCTGAAGCGCGAAGATATCCGCGTCGATCTCGGCGAGCACGTCGCCGATGCGCTCCGGCAGGAAGCGTCCGTCGATGCCGACCGCGCCATGCAGGTTGTACGTGGCGATACCGCAGCTCTTTCGCGCGCACCGTCGTCATGCGTGGGCTGCGCGATGCCGGGCTCGTGCATCAATGTCATGAGTTGACCTTGTCCGGCTGTCGTGAGCAACCGTTCGAATCGTCGCGCGGTAAGCCGTTGCCGTTGCGCTCGCGCAGATGGTTCGCGCGTTCGGCTTCGTCGCTGGCGCGCGGCTTGTCGGCATCGCCCGGCGCGCCTTCCTTCGTTTGCGCCTGAGCTCGCGCTTTGTCCTCGCCGCCGAGAAAGCGCTGCAACAGCACCGACAGACCGATCAGCACGATACCGATGCCGATCAGCACCGCGAACGAGCCAGCCGTCGGATGGCGCAGCGACGCGACAAAATGATGTGCAGACGCCACGGTCAGAAAGATGCCCGGTCCCATGCCGAGCATCGTGCCGATCATGAAGTCGCGCATGCGGATATGCGATGCACCCGCCACCAGATTGACGATCGCGAACGGCGCGACAGGCAACAGACGCAGCACGACGACCGCGATGATGCCGCGCTTTCGCCACGCGCTCGCTCAGGCGATTCGCGCGCGCCGGCGAGCTTGCGCACCGCGTCGCGCCCGAACCGGGTTGCCGAGCCAGAAGCTTACCGCTGCCGCGATGGTCGTGCCGACGAACGCGTAGATGCCGTCCGACGTCGCGCCGAACACGATGCCCATCATCGCGATCAATAGCGTGACCGGAACCGATATCCCTACCGCAGGGACATAGCAGAACACGATCAGGAGTGGCGCGAGCGGGAACGCTTCGATATGTCGCGTGGCGTTGTGTCGCGTGGCGTTGGTCAGCCCCTTGAGGTTCAGATAATCGCCCAGCGGCGTCCAGTGCATCGAGGCCGCGACGCCGACGATCAATAGCGCGAGCACACCGAGCGCCGCATAGCGGCCAATCAGCGGACGCGTCTTTTCCTTGGGCACAAACTGATCGAGGAGTTTGTCGGCAGCGATCGGCGTTTCGGGATCGATCAACACATCGGGCGGGATCAGCTGATCGAGTTCGGGCGACACTTCAGGATCGAGATCGACTAAGGTGCGATGTTCGTCGCGATCGCGCTGCAAGGCCTGAATCGCCGCGTTCATGCCGCCGCGCGCATCGCGTTCGCGCACGATGTCCGACACCTCCCAGCCGAGATGTTCAGCCAGCAGCGTGTCGCGCATGGCGGCAATCACGCGGCGGATGCGCGCGTCCGCGCCGGCATCGATCGACACATTGCATTCGCTGTCGAGCACCATGGAGCGATTGTTCAGATTCGCGGAGCCGACGATCAACAGCTCGTCGTCGACGATCATCAGCTTGCTATGCACGTTGACGATTTCCTCGCCAAGCGCGGGCACGCTCCGGCACATCAGCCGATAGCGGCCGTGCGTATCCGCATGCCGGAGCAGCTTGTGCAGCCGCGCGCGCAGCACGCCCATCGTCATTTCCTGAAGCCAGCCGCTCTGATTGCGTGGCACGACGATGGCGAGATCGGGACCGTCCTCGCGCGTGAGCGATTCCGACAGCGCCCCGCCAATCGAACCCGACGTGAAATACTGGTTCTCGATATAGATGCTGCGGCGCGCCCGCGCGATGGCATCGAGATACTGCGTGCGAATCTGCTGCACGGGCGCGCGTCCGAGATACGACGGCTCGGTCAGCGAAAGGGCGATGCGCACGTTGTCCAGATCGACGCCGCGCGAAGGCGGCCACGTGTCGTGCGTGATCGCCACGCGATGCGAGCGGATAGCGAGCCTTCTGCCGCACGCACGCGCCCAGCGTTCGCGCGTGCGCATGCCGACTTCGCGCGCGGCATCGCCATCGAACATCGTGTGGACATCGTGAAAGGGCTGGTAGGGTGCGCCGTTCGCATCGCGGCGGAAGGGATCGTCAGGCGCGTGCTTCGTCGTGTCCCAGCGCGAGCGTGTGAGATCGAGTCCGCCGACGAACGCGAGGCGATCGTCGATCACGACGATCTTCTGATGTTGCGATCCACCGAGCGGATGTTTACCGTCCATCTGAAACGCAATGCGCCGATGCGTGTGCCAGCCCATCTTGTACACCGGCAGCCATTCGCGTTCGAACGCGTAAAGCATCGCGAAATCCCACGCGAGAATGTAGATGCGCAAACAGCGTTTTTTAGCGGCGATGGCGTGCAGGAAATCGCCGAGCGCATCGGGCAGGCCGTCGTTCGCGCCTTCGGGCCTGAGCTTCATGCGGCTGTCAATATCCCAGCCGATGATGAACACCGTGCGCTCCGCACGCGTGATCGCTTCGCGCAGCACGCGAAAATAATCTTCGCCATCGATCAGCAGGCTAAAGCGCTGCGCGTGACGCACGCTCGCGCAGTTGCGTCCCGGTTCGAAAAACGATTCGTCGCTGCGCTCCGCGCTCATGCGCTCGCGGCGCGATTTGTCGCGCGTGGAGAGTTCGTCGGCATGCGTCTCATCCTGGTTCATTTCTGTTAGGAAGGTTTGCAAGTGCCATGCCCGCGCACAGCTTGAAAACGTCGCACTGCCAGCATGACGCAACGCATTGCGGTAGTCTCGTCGAAGACCTTCGTTCGCGCGGCAAGCGCGACTTCTTCAACCACAAGACATCACGGACAAAGGACACGCAATGGAATTTCGACATCTCGGACGATCAGGTTTCAAGGTTCCGGTACTGAGCTTCGGCACCGGCACGTTCGGCGGCAAGGGCGATTTCTTCAAGGCCTGGGGCGAAACCGATGTGAGCGGAGCGCGCAAACTCGTCGATATCTGTCTGGAAGCGGGCGTTTCCATGTTCGACACCGCCGACATCTATTCGAGCGGCGCATCGGAATCGATACTCGGCGAAGCGCTCAAGGGACGTCGCGACAAAACCATCATTTCGACCAAGGCGACTTTTCGCTTCGACAGGGATCAGCCGAACAGCATCGGCTCGTCGCGCTTTCATCTCATCGAAGCGGTCAATGCCGCCCTCAAGCGGTTGCAGACGGATTACATCGACGTGTTCCAGCTACACGGTTTCGATGCAAAAACGCCCGTCGAAGAGACGCTCTCCACGCTCAACGATCTCGTGCGCGCGGGCAAGATCCGCTATACGGGCGTGTCGAATTTTTCCGGCTGGCATCTGCAGAAATCGCTCGATGTCGCGGACCGTTACGGCTATCCGCGCTATGTCGCGAATCAGACGTACTACTCGCTGACCGGCCGTGATTACGAGTGGGAACTGATGCCGCTCGGTCTCGATGCGGGCCTCGGCGCGATCGTGTGGAGTCCGCTCGGCTGGGGACGTCTCACGGGTAAGATCCGGCGCGGTCAGCCGCTGCCCGAATCGAGCCGTCTTCATGTGACTGCCGACATGGGACCGCCGGTGCCGGACGAGTACCTCTATCGCGTGGTCGATGCGCTCGACGCGATCGCCGCAGAAACTGGCAAGATCCTGCCGCAGATCGCGCTGAACTGGTTGTTGCAACGGCCGACCGTTGCGACCATTCTAATCGGCGCGCGCAATCAAGAGCAGTTACGGCAGAACCTCGGCGCAGTCGGCTGGAATCTGACACCAGAGCAGGTGAAGAAGCTCGATGACGCGAGCCTGCAACGGCCGGCTTATCCGTACTGGCATCAGCAAGGGTTCCAGGAGCGCAACCCGTTCCCGGCGTGGTCTGAGTAACGTTGGTTAGCCGGGCGTATTCGCGCCGGGCTATCGCTGGGCCGTATTGGAGAGCTTCGGACGATCTGTACCGGTACTGTACCGTTCAGAACTTTTATATACTACTGGGCGCAATCTCTCCTGCTGTTCGTTCACGCGCCATGTCTCCACCACTTCTCGACGCCCTCCCTGCCGCCGCGCTTTTCGCGATGGTCACGTCCGCCCGGCCCCAATAACACCATGTTGCTCGCCTCCGGCGTGAACTTCGGCCCTGAAGCGCACGGTGCCGCATGTGCTCGGCATCAGCGCGGGCGTCGCGCTTCTGATGCTATCGGTCGACTTCGGTCTCGCGCAGGCGTTCGAGCGCTTTCCGTGGCTCTATATAACTGTGCTCGAAACCGCGAGCGTCGTGTATCTGCTCTATCTCGCGTGGAAGATCGGCACGTCGTCGTTCGTGCAGATGCGCGAGGGCGAGCGCCGTCCGATGCGTTTCCACGAAGCGATTGCGTTTCAATGGATCAATCCTAAAGCGCGGATGATGCTGCTTACTGCTGCGACCACGATTCATTTGCACGCGAGTCTTTCGCTCAATGCGGCCTTGATGGCGTGCGTGTTCGTGGTGATCGGTTTGTCGTGCATTCTCGTGTGGGCCCCATTCGGCATGTCGCTACGACGCCTTTTGTCGCGTCCTCGCATGCTGCGCGCATTCAATATCACGATGGCCGTGCTTGCTGATTCTCTCGCTCTATCCGATCGTCGCGCACCTCTTTGCCCGAGCTCACGCGGCACCGCAGCATCCGCCGAGCAAATCATTCCCCACGATTTTTCTGCGTTTTTTGCCTCTTTGCCGTGCGGACGGACCGGTGCATACTGGTCCCTCGCACCGGCATGCTCACTTTGCAGTCCCCCTTGCAGGATCGGAACTGTATCCTCTTATCGTTAGCTCGAGCTGTCCACCGAAAGCCGTCGAACGATCGCTTCACCATCCTTACTTATATTAAGCGATCCTTTAAGCGGCGTTTCCTGCACGGCATGTACGGGCCCTTGCTGACCCGCTGGTTCGCGTCGATTGTCGGCGCGGCTTTGCAATCCGTTCAAGGAGTACGCCATGTCTGGAGCCAACCGTCCATCCGGTCCCGCCACGCGCAAATCCCTCGACCTCGCCGATCAGATCGAGCGCGATGAGCTGGAAAACAATCTGCCGGTGCGTTAACATCGACGACGAAGACAATCTCGACAATGAAACAGACGCCGATCGCACACTAAGTCGTTAGCCCCGGACCCCAGCGAACCACGCGCGCCTATCATGACGACGCCGCCGCAATGCCTGCAATCAGGGCCTTGCGGCGTTTTTGCATCCGCACATCGCATAGCTGCAATTGCTAATCTTCGAGCGCTATAACGAAGTGTTGGGCACACAGGTTGCTTCAAGGCTCGTGCCCGCGCGCTGGTCGCTACTTAAACCATGGACGAGCGCGCGGAACCATCGATGAGCGATGGCGGCGACAGCGTCGCTCCGCAAGCGAATCGAACCAACCAACCGTTTTTGACGTGGGAGGCTCCATGCTTCGTTACGCTGTCGTTTTCTTCATCATCGCGATCATCGCGGCCGTTTTCGGCTTCGGCGGCATTGCGACGGGCGCGGCGGGAATCGCCAAGATCCTGTTCTTCGTGTTTATCGTGATCTTCCTCGCGACGCTTCTGCTCGAAGTATTCAGGCGATGAAGTTGCGCAGGTAATGTGGCGGGCAATAAAAACGCGCGAGTCGAAATGGCCCGCGCGTTTTTTTATTGCCCGAGGCAAATCATCTCGCCGTGTTCGAGCACTGATGCATCAGGCGGAAGGCCCGCGCGACGTACGGCTTCCGCAAGCAGACGGCTCGTCGAGCGGATCGTCGGCGAGTTCGAAAACGCCCCAGTGGATGCCGATCGCCCGCGTGCACGTCCGGAAGATGCGCACGGCCTCTTCTGGATCGACATGCTGCGCGTGCATGAACCAGCGCGGTGCGTACGCGCCGATCGGAATCAGCGCGAGATCGAAGCCGCCGAAACGCGCGCCGATATCGCGGAAATCCGGCGAATAACCGGTGTCGCCCGCGAAGAGTAGAAAGAATACGGACGCGCGCTGCCTTCCGGCGTTTTTACGACCCAGCCGCTCCATAGCGTTTCCGAACGATCAAACGGCGTACGCGCGGACCAGTGCTGACTCGGCACGAACCGGATGTCGAGGCCCGATGCGTGCGTTTCATCGCTCCAATCGAGCTCCTGAACGTTGCTGATGCCGACGTCGTTCATCCAGGTCTTGCGCTGAGCGGTACGGGAAAACGCGGTGGGCCGCCTGCCTGCACGTTGGCTTCCACGCTGGGCTTGTCGAGATGATCGTAGTGATTGTGCGAAATCAGCACGATATCGATGTGCGGCAATTCATCGAGCATCAGGCCCGGCGGTACCTTGCGCTTCGGCTCCGCGAACGACACGGGCGACGCGCGCTCGGAGACCATCGGATCGCAGAGGATATTGACGCCATCAATCTGCAATAGCGCGGTCGCATGTCCGATCCACGTCAGCGTATTGACACTGCGATTGGCCTTGAGCCATGCGACATCCGGATGCGCCATCGGAAAATGGTAGCCGTTCACAGACCGCTTCGGCAAACCATGCGTCCAGCGTTCCCAACGTCACTTCAACACCGATTCGCGCGGCAGATTGCTGTAAATTGTTTTCGAATTTGTCTGACGCTGTGCGACGCGCGTGAGATGCAGCGGTTGCGGTTCCGTCGGAGTCTTGGAAGTCGTCGGCTCTTCGCTACGCGCGACGTTGCCATGCGAGCAACTGGTCAGCAATGCAAGTGCAAGCAAGGCAGAAAGAGGACGGAAACGGCGCATGAGTTATTTAAGTTCTTTTTTAGTGAATAAAAGCTCGCTTTAAATCTGAACCGAAATCGTTTCGCATTTGCGAATGTGCATCAGAGTGTATGGAATGTAGAAAACATCGTCGTTCGATAAGAAAGCACAACGCTCGACTAAGGGGCCGCATCGTGGCAAAATTTTGACGATCAGGCGAGATGCAGAAAATCGCTGCGTTTTCGAGATTTCGGCCCGCTTCTTGCATTCCCTCTGTCCCGTCACCGAAAACCGGCGATGCGAATAACCAACAAGGCGCACGTTCATCGCAACGATGAACGTACCGCACGACGCATAACAACCGCAGTTTTACATGGCCAGCAGGCAGAGTAGTCATGCGGCGCGGACGTTCAATCCGCACCCGGCACTCGTATCACGTAGTGCATCGCACATTGCGGCCATGCGGGCCTCGGTCTTTTTCTCGCGGCGGTGTGGCACTGGCTCGACGAGTGCGAATATCTCGAAGCTGCCGATTACGTGCAGCAACACATCGAAACCGGCAGTGTTCCAACATTGAAAGCGACGCCGCGCGCGTCTCGCGGCGCTGTGATGGGCGGTTACGTTCCGAACCAGCCCGCATCGACGAAGTACTCGCGCGCCGTGCAGCGCGACGCATCGTCCGATGCGAGGAACAGCACCATACGCGCGATATGCTCGGGGTCGATGCGTTCGTGCAGGCACTGTTGCGCGACCAGCGCGGCCTCACTTTCCGGCGATTGCCACAGCTTCATCTGACGCGGCGTGCGCACCGCGCCGGGAATCACCGTGTTGACGCGAATGCCGTAATCGCCCAGCTCGCGCGCGAGGCCGTGCGTGAGGCCTTCGATGCCCGCCTTCGCCGCCATATAGATGGTGAGATCGGCGATGGCGAGATGCCACGAGATCGACCCCATGTTGATGATGGCGC
>JAQFVJ010000038.1 GCA_029439525.1 Caballeronia sp. BR6202001591004 | reverse complement strand
TCGATGAGTGCCCAAAGTTCGTCGAGTATAGGTTAGCCATGTCCCTTTCGTCGTCGAAACAATGAGCAGGTTAACAGCATTCATCGCGGGTTAACAGCCCTTTTCTTCATTTGGTTAAGGGTTCTTGGCAGGCAACGCTCAATGCGCGGCTTGCCCCGCCATGCCGTTATGACGCAGCAACGCGTCGATGTTCGGCTCGCGGCCACGGAGCGCCTTGAACGAATCCATCGCCGGACGGCTGCCGCCCACTTCGAGAATCTCGCGGCGATAACGCGTGCCCGTTTCTGCATTCAGCACCGAGCCGTTGGCGAGCTTCGCGGCTTCCTCGAACGCGGCGTACGCATCGGCTGACAGCACTTCGGCCCATTTGTAGCTGTAGAGTAACCCGCCGCATAACCGCCCGCGAAGATATGGCTGAAGGTGTCCGGCCAGCGCGAGAACGGCGCCTGCGGAATCACGTGAAACTTCTCGTTGATTTCGCGCGCGAGGTCATTGGCGTTCTGCGTCGTGTTCGACGGATCGAAGGACGTGTGCAGCACCATGTCGAACATCGAGAAGACGATCTGGCGCAACGTGCCGAGACCGTTCTGGAAGTTCTTCGCGGCGAGCATCTTGTCGAACAGTTCGCGGGGCAGCGGGGCGCTCGTTTCGACATGCGCGGACATGTCGGTGAGCACGTCCCACTCCCAGCAGAAGTTCTCCATAAACTGCGACGGCAGTTCGACCGCGTCCCACTCCACGCCGTTGATGCCCGAGACGCCCAGCTCATCGACGCGCGTCAGCATGTGATGCAGACCGTGCCCGAACTCGTGGAACAAGGTGATGACTTCGTCGTGCGTGAAGCACGTCGGCTTGCCGCTCACCGGGGCCGAAGTTGCAGGTGAGATACGCGACCGGCGTCTGCACGTCGCCTTCCGTGCGCTTGTGGCGCGAGCGGGCGTCGTCCATCCACGCGCCGCCGCGCTTGCCTTCGCGTGCGTAGAAGTCGAGGTAGAACTGCGCGACCAGCGTGCCGTCCTTGTTTTGTTCTCGACGCGGAAGAAGCGCACATCGGGATTCCACACGGCGGCTTCGTCGCGGCGGGTCGACACGTTGAACAGCGTTTTGGTGATCTTGAACAGATCCTTCAGAATGGCTTCCTGGGGGAAGTATTGCTTCACTTCGTTCTCGGAGAACGAGTAGCGCTTCTGACGCAGCTTTTCCGCGGCATAGGCGATTCCCACGGTTGCAGTTCCGGCATGCCGAGTTCGGTCGCGGCGAACGCGTGCAGTTCCATCCAGTCGTTTTCGGCGTAGGGACGGGCGCGAACGGCCAGGTCTTCGAGGAACGCGATGACCTGCGCGGGTGATTCCGCCATTTTCGGCGCGAGTGAGACTTCAGCGAAGTTCTGATAGCCGAGCGTCTTCGCTTCTTCCTGGTGCAGTTTCAGTGTTTCCGCGATGTTTGCCGTGTTATCCCATTCGGTCTTGCAGTTGCCGTAGGTCGCGCCAAGTTCGAACGCGCGCGTGACATAAGCGCGATACATTGCCTCGCGCATCGGACGATGTTCCGCGTATTACAGCACCGGGAAATACGAAGGGAAATGCAGCGTGAATTTCCAGCCGTCCTTGTTGTCGTGCTGGGCGGCTTCGTGCACGGCTTCGATCACGTCGTCGGGCAGGCCCGCGAGTTCGCTCTGCTGCGTGACGAAATACGAATATGCGTTGATCGTATCGAGGACGTGATCGGAGAACGCCTTCGACAACGCGGCCTGTTTTTCCTCCTGCAATTGCGCGAAACGCGGCTTGCGGTCTTCGGGCAACTCCGCGCCCGACAGGCGGAAATCGCGCAGCGCGTTGTCCGAATCTTCTTGCGCTCAGGCGTGAGGCCGGCGAATTCGTGGTCGGCGGGGATGGCCTTGTACTTCTCGTACAGCGCGAGATTCTGGCCGACGCTCACGGAAAATTCGGTGATGCGCGACAGGTTTTGCGCGTGCGCCGCACGCAGTTCCGGCGTATCGGCGACGGCATTCAGATGCCGACGATGCCCCGCGCGCGACATAGCTTCTCCGTTTCACGCTCGACGGTCTCGACGATGTCGTTCCATGTCGCGGGCGTGTCCGGCGAGGCGGCGCGATCGACAGCGGCTTTCTCGGTGCGAGCAGCACGTCGAGCGCGAGCGTCACATGTTCTGATCTCGCCGAAGCGCGGCAGGTCGGAAAAATCGAGCAGCGGATTCGACGATGCGGATGCTGCGTTGGCCGTCGTGGCGGTGGTGTCGCTCATGGCTCTCCCGTTCTCGTGTTGGATGAAGCGCGAGCAGGCGATGAAACGACCCGCTCCGGCTGTGATGTGATCGGATGCTCTTCTCTTTGAATGTTATTGGGGCGGCGTGGGCAAAATCCAATGGATTGTTTTTAAGGGGCCGATTAATGCGCGCTTTTTTACGCTTTTGCCGCGCAAAACAGCGCGATTTCTGCTCGATCCACAGAAATCGCGCGCCACGGCGAATCAGCCTCGCGCCGGGCGTTCGGCTGCTTCGATGGTGTTGACGAGCAGCATCGTGATGGTCATCGGGCCGACGCCGCTCGGCACCGGCGTAATGTAGCCCGCGACTTCCTTCACGTTGGCGAAATCGACGTCGCCGCACAGCTTGCCGTCGTCGTCGCGATTCATGCCGACGTCGATCACCGTCGCGCCCGGCTTGACCATGTCGGCGGTCAGGATATTGCGGCGGCCGGTCGCGGCGACGACTATGTCCGCGTGGCGCGTGAAGCTGCCAATATCGCGCGTCTTGCTATGGCAGATCGTGACGGTCGCGCCGGCTTCGAGCAGCATCAGAGCCATCGGTTTGCCGACGATGTTCGAGCGGCCGATCACCACCGCGTTCGCGCCTTTCAGGTCGATGTCGTGCGCCTCGAACATTTTCACCACGCCGTAGGGCGTGCACGGACGAAACAGCGGCTTGCCCGTCATCAGCGCGCCTGCGTTGGCGACGTGGAAGCCGTCTACGTCCTTTTCCGGCGCGATCGCTTCGATCACCTTGTGCGCATCGATATGCGCAGGCAGTGGCAACTGCACGAGGATGCCGTGAATTGCCGGATCGGCGTTGAGTTTGTCGATGTGTGCGAGCAGTTCGCGCTCGCCGAGCGTCGCAGGGAAGCGGTCCATCACCGAATGCAGGCCGTTGTCCTGGCACGCCTTCACCTTGTTGCGCACGTAGACCTCGCTTGCCGGATTGTCGCCGACCAGCACGACGGCGAGTCCCGGCTGGTGCCCGCGGGCAGTGAGAGCGGTGGCGCGCGCGGCGACTTCGGCGCGGAGAGTCTTGGAAAGGGCGTTGCCGTCGATGAGTTGGGCAGTCATGGGGAATCGGATCAGGATGGGCGAAGGGGGCGATGCGCGCGGCAGCCCGCCCCGGGCGCGTGCGGAATGGAGCCGCCAGCCTGGCGCTGTGCGTCGTATTTTGGCGTTTTTACGCCATCGGGAAACGCACAATTATACCACCCGAAGGGTTCTGGCGTTTCTCGGTGCGTTTCCGACAAAGGCACGCCGCCGCGATGTCACTCGCGGTACAAGCTTACGGCGTGACGGTCGCCCAGGACGAATCGGGATCGAACGACTTGATCGATGCGGCCACGGCCGCCGATTTCGGCCCGAGATTCTTCTCGTAAAGCTGGCCGTCCTGATCGATCATGAAGGACATCACGCCCGTTTCGCCCTATTTCGCCAGCCATGCGATCAGCGCGAAACCCTGCGTCAACTGGCCGTTTTGCAGATAGTTCTTTGCGCCGCCCTTCGCGTGCGGACCTTGCGCGGTCAGGATGCGGTAGTGATAACCGTAATAGCCGCCGCTCGCGGTGGCCTTGTTCGGCATCGCCGCGGCGAGCGGGCTTTCCTGTTCGCCGGGCGTGGTGTCCCAGTACAGGCCGTCGTCATGCGTGCCGGGCGTGCTGACGAAACGCATGCCGTAGTGATTCATCAGCTTGCGATAGTCGTTCTGTGCATCGACGTAGGCCGAGCGCCACCGGCATGACCGAGCGCTCGTTGCGGCCGATGCGGCGCGTCAGCACTTCGTCGCGCGCGGCCACCACGTCGAAGCGCTAGCCGTTGCCGACCTTGACGAGCGGAATCGGCAAGGCCCAGCCACTGGTGCCCGCTTCGACGTGCGCGCTCGGGTGCCCGTTGATCGGCTTGTTGTCCATCACGATGCGATGGCCTTGCGCCCACGTGCCGAGGTAGTCGTAAATGTCCTGCTCGCCGATGCTGTCGGTCGGCACATAACGACCGTGGTCCTTTCCGAGCACTTTGATAAGCGCGGTTTCGTCGTTGCTGGCGACGGCATCGGTGAGCGCCTGCGCCGCGGCCTCCGGCGTCGGATAAACCGCCTGCGCATACGCAAGTGGCGCCGCGAGCAACAGCGGAGCGACGAGGACCGCGAAAAGCGGGCGTGTCGAGAGGTTCTTGTTGGATGGGATGAGGGGCATGTCTGGCTCCTGAGCTTAGCTTAACGGTGGTCGATCCTCAACGGCGGTGGAATCTGCCGCCGCCTCCGAAACCGCCACCACCGCCGAAGCCGCCGCCGGGCGGACGCTGAATGCCGCCGCCCCAGCGAATGTTCTGCGCACGTTGCGCGGCCGACTGATTCATGTTCGGCCGGTGCGCTGCTGGAGTGTTTGCGCCGCCTGCGCGCGCTGCTCGTCGCGGCCGCGGAACTGATCGCGGTTGGCGCCGAGGTTCTGGTTGTTGAAGTTGTTCTGCCGGTTGGCGAAATTGTTGTTGAGGTTATTGCGATTGATGTTGTTACGGTTGAACTGCGGATCGTTGCGGTTCCAGTTGACATTGTTGCTGTTCGCGCTGATCCGGTTGTTCACGTTGATGTTGTTGTAACGGTTCACGTTGACATTGACGTTGCCGTGATTCCAGTCGCAGTTTGCCCCACAGCGAATTGGCGCCGCGACGACCGCGCGGAACGCGAGACCGCTGACGAATCCCGTAGCGATCGCATAACCCCGAGGCGGTGGCACGTAGACGACTTGCGGATTGGCCGGCTCGATCTGGATGGTTGCGTGGTACTACTGGGCGCCTGCTGCACGATGACCTTCTGCTGCTCGGTCGTCTTGAGATTGCCCACGCTTTGCGCCGCGCGACGCAGACGCTGCACGGAATCCATCATGTCGCTCGGCTGCGCGATGAATGCATTGCCGAGCTGCGTCATCCCGTCCGGCTTCGATGCCATGGTCGTCAGCGCCTGCGGGAACGCGACCAGCGATTATTGCACCCTCGGATCCCACGGTTCGGACTGCACGGCCTTCACCGCGTCATCGCCCTTGATATTGGAATTCGTCTTCGACCATTCCGCCGCCTGCTGCACGTCCTGCGGATAGGTGGACGCTATCAGCAGCACCTGCGCGAGCAGTGCGTCGGGATAGAGCGCGACGGGCGCGGTCAGCGAATCGAGCTGCTGGTTCGTCAGTTTCTGGCCCGCGGGCGCGCCTTGTGTCTGCGCAAGCGCGACGGGTGCATGGGTCTCACGGAAAGCGGCACAGCCGCGAGCGCGGTGCACAGCGCGATGAGCCGCACCGGACGTATGCGAGTCGACCGGGCAGAGTAGGGATTTATTTTCAAGATTAGGTCCTCTGTGCCTCGCGCTCAGAAGGCGGACGAACGCGCGCCTCGCGTGAGCCGGGGCGCACTGGCCATGCAATGAACGGAAAGCGAACGAGAAAAATGACAACGGCCGTCTGCAAACCAAACGAAAGCGGACGAAACGACCCCTATGTGCCGACGGCAATGAATGACGCGCGCCACCATCAACACGGATGCCGAAATAATGCATGTGAAACGTTTGTCAGCCGACATGACCCGTAGCGAACGACATGTCGAACGCAAGTCATACATGACCTATTCCGGTATTGAGGGTCCGGTCACGTTACGGGCCGTCCGCCTCGAGTGTCAACGTGATCCACGCAATATCACGTTTCAAATCGGCAGACAACGAAGATCGCAGGGAGGAGAAGCGGACGGCCCCGCCAAAAAGCCTGAACCGAAGACGCATGCGGCTGGCAAACCATTGCCGGCCGCATGGAAAGAACGCAAAACGCTGCCGTGCGCAGCGCCGAGCTTACTGTTGCGGCTTGTTCGACAGCGCGAGGCGCAGCAGATCGGCGACGGTGTTCACGGACAGCTTCTCCATGATGTTCGCGCGATGCGCTTCCACCGTCTTGATGCTGATGCTGAGATCGTCGGCGATCTGTTTGTTGAGCCGCCCGGCGATGATGCGTTTGAGCACCTGATGCTCGCGCGCCGTCAGCTTGCCCAGCCGTTGGGCCGCGGCGCGCTGCTGCTGCACGCTGGTCGATTCGCTGCGCGCCTTCTCGAGCATGCGCTCGACGAGCTTGCGCAGTTCGGCTTCGTCGAAGGGCTTTTCGATGAAGTCCATCGCGCCTTTCTTCATCGTGGAGACGGCCATCGGCACGTCGCCGTGACCCGTCACGAAGATGATCGGCAGCAGCGAGTTTTCTGCGATGAGCTTTTCCTGCAGTTCGAGCCCCGTCATGCCAGCCATGCGCACGTCGAGGATCAGGCAGGCGAGCGCGCCGGAATTGGCGATCGGCAGATAGACGTCGAGGAATGACTCCGCGCTGGAGAAGCACTGCACGCGATAGCCGTTCGCTTCGAGCAGCCAGCGCAAAGAATCACGCACGGCTTCGTCATCGTCGACGACAAAGACGGTTTCCTGAGTGGTGACTGGACTGCTCATAGTTCTCCCGTAACTGTTTGTTGTCTTGTATGTTCGTCGTGCGCGTGCGTGCTGCGGCCATCGTCGCCGCCCGTGCACGATGATGAACTGTCCACTTCGCCGATCGGCAGGCTGCAATGGAAGGTCGCGCCGGTGACGTGTCCGTCCGCTTCGACGTTGTTGACCACCCACAGCCGTCCACGGTGCGACTCGATGATCGAACGGCAGATGTTCAGACCCATGCCCATGCCGTCCGATTTGGTGCTGTAGAACGGCTCGAACAGACGCTCGGCGGTGGCTTCGTCGACACCCGGTCCCTGATCGACCACGCTGATGCACACGAAGCCGCCGTCCATGCGCTGCACAACGACGCGAATCACCGGATCGACGGCATTCGGTTTCGCATCATGCATTGCTTCCGCCGCATTCTTCAACAGGTTGACCAACACTTGTTCGATCAAAACCGGATCGACGTAGATCACCGGCATGCGCGAGCGGATTTCCGTGACGATGCGGATCTTACGTTTGCGCGCTTCGATTTCGGCGAGACCGACCGCGTCCGCGACGATATCCGCGACTCGCGTGGCCTGGCGCTTGGGCTCCGAGCGCTTCACGAACTCGCGGATCCGCTTGATGATCATGCCCGCGCGCACGGCCTGCTGCGCGGTCTTTTCGAGCACCGGAAGCAGCGTTTCCTGCGTTATGCGGCAGGATTTCACCAGCGCGACGCAGCCCGAGCAGTAGTTGTTGATGGCGGCGAGCGGCTGATTCAGTTCGTGCGCCAGCGACGACGCCATTTCGCCCATCGTCATCAGACGGCTGGTGAACTGGAGCTTTTCCTCTTGTTGGTGCGCGAGTTCCTGCGCCTGCTTGCGCTGCGTGATGTCGGTCGCGATTTGCATCTGCGCGAGATGGCCGTCGACCCACTGGATGTACTGGCGGCGCACTTCGAACCACTTCTGGATGCCTTTGACATAGACTTCCTGCGCGTCCGCCGAGCTTTCGGTCAGCGCGGCGGGCAGGCCCGCGTAGGTATCCACCATGTCGATGGTATCCGAGGACGAACTCGGCACGCCGCTGTCGAAGCCCGCGAGCTGCAGATGCCCGTCCGGCCGGATGCCGAAAAAATGCCGGTAATAGCGGTTGGCGAACAGCAGTTCGGCTTCGTCGGCGGCGAGCACGGAAACTGCTGCATCGAGGCTTTCGAGGACGGTGGTGAAGCGTTCGTGCGCGGCGGCGAGTTCCTCGCGCGCGCGTTTCGGTTCGCTGATGTCGGTCATCGACGACATCCAGCCGGTCTGACGACCCGAACTGTCGATCAGCGGCGACACGTAAAGACGCGCGTGGAAGAACGAGCCGTCCTTGCGGCGCACGCGCAATTCGAAACCGGAGGAGGGTGCCTTGCCGCGCAGCGTCATATCGAGCTGGCGCTGCATTTCCGGATACGCATCGCGCGGCCAGTACGGGAACGGCGCGTTCTTGCCGACGAGATTGCTTTCGTCCCAGCCGGTCATGCGGCAGAAGGCGGGATTCACGTGCGTGATGCGGCCGTGCATGTCGAGCACGCGCATGCCGATCAGCACGGAGTTTTCCATCGCGCGGCGGAAGAAGGCTTCGGCGTACAGCGCCTGCTGCGCCTCAAAGCGCTGGCGCGTGTGCTTCCACAGGCTCCACAGACTCCACAGCACGAAACACGACAGACCGGCGACCAGCCACACCAGCGTGTTATTGGTGAAGTTGGTGAATTGCGGATACGAATACACGCGCACCGACAAACCCTGTTCCGGCGGGTCGAGCGGCAGGTCGTAGAACATGTCGCGCGGCAAGCGCGGGCGGCTCGACGTGGTCGCGAGCTCGCGGTTGTTCAGATCGGTGATCGAAATCTTGTATTTCGCCGACAGCTCACTTGGAATATCACGCTTCAGGATACCTTCGATGGAAAACACCGCCGCGATCGAGCCTAGGAATTCGCGGTCTCGGAACACTGGCGTTTGCAGCGTGATGTAGCCATTGCCGAGGTCGTCGTAAAGCAGCGGCGAATAGACCTGGCGGCGCGTGGTGCGCGCTTCGTCGAAGGCCGCCTGCACGGCTTCGTCCATCTGCGTGTCGTTGGGTTTGGCGAGGCGTGAACCGAGCACCGGCAGCGGAGTGTTGGGCCAGCGCGGTTTATGCTCGCTCGTGTACCAGTTCATGTAGAGGAGCTCGGGATGCCCCTGCATGATGTCCGTCGAGGACGTCTGGAAAGTCTGCGGATCGTTGTGGCCGCTCGCGATGTCGCGTGCCAGCGCCTGGATTTGTTCTTGCGCGCCCGTCATGGAAAGACGGATTTGCTGCTGTGCCCACGCGACGTTGCGGTAGAGGAGGGTGTCTTCCTGCTGCTGCTCGCGCCGGTTGAGACTCCAGAGAATCAGGCTCATCACGACCAGAAATACCAGGATCGAAATGAGCGGCGTTAGCAAATAAGAGTTCGACCACCACGGTCCGGGGTGCCAGCGGGAGGGCGACGAGTCAGTCGGCTTGCGCGCGACTCGTGCCGAGCGTTTGAGCCGGTCAGTCAACATGGAAGCGATTGTAACGCAGCGTCCGATTGTTAATTGGCGTAAAAAGACGGTAAAGATGGTTCAATTGCGGGAAAAAGGAGGGAGGAGGGCAAATGTCTGATTGAAGAACCCTAGCCGGACGGGGCGTTGCAGCATTTTTCGCATTATGCGAATCGCTCTCATAATTCAAAAAAATTCCTTGCTTCAGGATCAGGACCTTCTTTAGAATTGCCGGCACGCGTCCAGTGGTCGTTTTTTTGCGGGGGGGTGCCCGGCGGTTCCACGAGTGTTCCTCACATCAGGAGACGAGCATGTCCGCTGTACCCGACGAAGTTCTCAAATATGTCGCCAATGCCAAGGACGGCGATCCTCAGGAAACCGCCGAGTGGCTCGATGCGCTCGATGGCGTGATTTCCGCGGTCGGCCCTAACCGCGCGCATTACCTAATCGAGAAACAGATCGAATTCGCTCGCGTACATGGCCAGCACCTGCCGTTTTCGGCGAACACGCCGTACATCAACACCATTCCCGTCGTTGGTCAGGCCAAGATTCCGGGCGATCAGAACATCGAACACCGCATCCGCTCGTACACGCGCTGGAACGCCATCGCGATGGTGCTGCGCGCGGGCAAGGACACCAACGTCGGCGGCCACATCGCATCGTTCGCATCCGCCGCGACGTTGTATGACGTCGGCTTCAACCATTTCTGGCACGCACCGTCGAAAGAACACGGCGGCGACCTCGTGTTCGTGCAGGGCCACTCGTCTCCAGGCGTCTACTCGCGCGCGTTCCTGCTCGGCCGTCTGACCGAAAAGCAACTGAACAACTTCCGTCAGGAAGTGGGCGGCGAGGGCATCTCGTCGTATCCGCATCCGTGGCTGATGCCGGACTTCTGGCAGTTCCCAACCGTGTCGATGGGTCTCGGTCCGATCATGGCGATCTATCAGGCGCGTTTCATAAAGTACATGCAAGCGCGCGGCATCGCCAAGATCGAAGGCCGCAAGGTGTGGGCGTTCCTCGGCGACGGCGAGACGGACGAGCCGGAATCGCTCGGCGCGATCGGCATGGCCGGCCGCGAGCGTCTGGACAACCTCGTGTTCGTCATCAACTGCAATCTGCAGCGCCTGGACGGCCCGGTGCATGGCAACGGCAAGATCATCCAGGAACTGGAAAGCGAGTTCCGTGGCGCGGGCTGGAACGTCATCAAGGTCATCTGGGGCAGCCGCTGGGATGCGCTGTTCGCACGCGACAAGTCGGGCGCGCTGATGCGCCGCATGATGGAAGTCGTTGACGGCGAGTACCAGACCTACAAGTCGGAATCGGGCGCGTTCGTGCGCGAGCACTTCTTCAACACGCCGGAACTGAAGGCGCTGGTCGCCGACTGGTCAGATGAGGACATTTGGAACCTGAACCGCGGCGGTCACGATCCGCACAAGATCTACGCCGCGTTCGACGCCGCCACCAAGACCAAGGGTGCGCCGACCGTCATCCTCGCCAAGACCATCAAGGGCTATGGCATGGGCGAGCATGGTCAGGCGATGAACATCACGCACCAGCAGAAGAAGCTGCCGATCGAGACGCTGAAGAAATTCCGCGACCAGTTCGGCCTGCCGATCAGCGACGAGCAGATCGTCGACGTGCCGTATCTGACCTTCGAGGAAGGCTCGAAGGAACTCGAGTACATGTGTGCGCGCCGTCAGGAACTCGGCGGCTATTTACCCGCGCGCCGCCAGAAAGCGGAGTCGCTGCCGGTGCCGGCGCTCGCCGCGTTCGAACCGCTGCTCAAGGGTTCGGGCGAAGGCCGCGAAATCTCCACGACGATGGCCTTCGTGCGGATCCTCAACATCCTGCTGAAGGACAAGACACTCGGCAAACGCGTCGTGCCGATCGTGCCGGACGAGTCGCGTACCTTCGGCATGGAAGGCCTGTTCCGCCAGATCGGTATCTGGAATCAGGACGGTCAGAAGTACGTGCCGGAAGACTCCGACCAGCTCATGTTCTACAAGGAATCGGAGACGGGTCAGATCCTGCAGGAAGGCATCAACGAAGCCGGCGGCATGTGTGACTGGATCGCGGCCGCGACGTCGTACTCGACGCACGGCGAGACGATGATTCCCTGCTACATCTTCTATTCGATGTTCGGTTTCCAGCGCATCGGCGATCTGGCGTGGGCGGCGGGCGACATGCGCGCGCGGGGCTTCCTGCTGGGTGGCACGGCGGGCCGCACGACCCTGAACGGCGAAGGGCTGCAACACGAAGACGGCCACTCGCTGCTGTGGGCGGCATCGGTGCCGAACTGCGTGAGCTACGACCCGACCTTTGGCTATGAACTCGCCGTCATCATACAGGACAGCCTGCGCCGCATGGTCCAGGATCAGGAGGATGTATACTACTACATCACCGTGATGAACGAGAACTACGAGCATCCGGGGATTCCCCAGGGCGCGGGTTTGGAAAACGTCGCGGCCGACATCATCAAGGGCATGTACTCGTTCAAGAAGGCAGAAGGCGCCGACACGAAGAAGCACATCCAGCTGATGGGCGCGGGCACGATCTTCAACGAAGTCATCGCTGCCGCCGACCTGCTGAAGAACGACTGGGGCGTCACGGCAGATCTGTGGAGCGTGCCGAGCTTCACCGAGCTGGCGCGCGACGGTCAGGCGTGCGAGCGCTGGAACCTGCTGCATCCGGCCGACGAGAAGCGCGTGCCCCACGTCACCAAGTTGCTCGAAGGCGCGAAAGGTCCGGTCATCGCATCGACCGACTATATCCGCGCGCTGGTCGACCAGATTCGCGGCTATGTGCCGAACAAGTTTGTGGTGCTCGGCACCGACGGCTTCGGCCGTTCGGATACGCGCGAAGCGCTGCGCCACTTCTTCGAAGTCGACCGCTACTGGGTCACGCTGGCCGCGCTCAATGGGCTGGCCGACGAAGGCACGATCGAGCGCAAGGTCGTCGCTGAGGCGATCAAGAAGTACAACCTCGATCCGTCCAAACCCAACCCGATGACCGTCTAAAGGCCATCGCCCCCCGTGTGTGTCAGCGGCCTCTCTCCGAAGCGGAGGGAGGCCGTGTGCAACCGAGGAGACACTAATAATGAGTCAAGCGATCGAAGTCAAAGTGCCGGACATCGGCGATTTCAAGAATATTCCGGTGATCGAGGTTCTGGTCAAGCCGGGTGACACCGTCGAGGAAGAGCAGTCGCTCGTCACGCTCGAATCCGACAAGGCGACAATGGACGTGCCGTCGCCCGCAGCCGGCGTCGTCAAGGAACTGAAGGTCAAGGTAGGCGATACGGTCTCCGAAGGCACGCTTGTACTCGTGCTCGAAGGCGGCGAAGGCGCTGCAGCCGCTCCCGCGCCAGCACCCGCGGTCGCCAAGGGCGAAGTGCCGTCGGACGCGCCGTCCACCGCGCCCGCGAAGGAAGCGCCGTCCGCGCTCGCACAGGCGCCTGTGATGCCGGCCGGCGACCGCTCGCGCACGTCGAGCCATGCTTCGCCGTCGGTGCGCAAGTTCGCGCGCGAACTCGGCGTCGATGTGTCGCGTGTGCGCGGCACTGGACCGAAGGGGCGCATTACGCAGGAAGACATCACCGCGTTCGTGAAGGGCGTGATGACGGGTCAGGGCGGCGGCGCACCGATCGCGGCCGCGCCAGCGGGCAGCGGCGATCTGAACCTGCTGCCGTGGCCGAAGGTCGACTTCACCAAGTTCGGTCCGGTCGATCTGAAGCCGCTGTCGCGCATCAAGAAGATCTCGGGCGCGAATCTGCATCGCAACTGGGTGATGATTCCGCACGTCACGAACAACAACGAAGCCGACATCACCGAGCTGGAAGAACTGCGCGTCAAGCTGAACAAGGAAAACGAAAAGGCCGGCGTGAAGTTCACGATGCTGGCGTTCGTCATCAAGGCCGTGGTCGCGGGGCTGAAGAAGTTCCCGACCTTCAACGTGAGCCTCGACGGCGACACCCTTGTGTTCAAGCAGTACTACCGCGTCGGCTTCGCGGCCGATACGCCGAACGGCCTGGTCGTGCCGGTGATCCGCAACGCGGACAAGAAGGGCCTCATCGATATCGCGAAGGAAATGGCCGAGCTGTCGAAGGCGGCGCGCGAAGGCAAGCTCAAGCCTGATCAGATGCAGGGCGGCTGCTTCTCGATTTCGTCCCTCGGCGGCATTGGCGGCACGCACTTCACGCCGATCATCAACGCACCCGAAGTGGCGATCCTCGGCCTGTCACGCGGCTATCAGAAGCCCGTGTGGGACGGCAAGCAGTTCGTGCCGCGCCTCACGCTGCCGCTGTCGCTGTCGTACGACCATCGCGTCATCGACGGTGCGGAGGCTGCGCGCTTCAACGCTTATCTGTCGGCGATTCTGGGCGATTTCCGTCGCGTCATTCTTTGATCGTTTGATCGTAGCGCGCGCTTTTTCCGCCAAGCGGTAAGCGCGCGATCCCGACCGACGGCGGGACCGGACGCGTCCGGTTCCATTCGCTCTTCTTCTAGGGGACAACATGAGTCTCGTCGAACTAAAAGTACCTGACATCGGCGACTTCTCCGATGTCGATGTCATCGAAGTCCATATCAAGGCCGGCGGCGCCATCGAAAAGGAACAGGGCGTCATCACGCTCGAAACCGACAAGGCGACGATGGAAGTGCCCGCCGATGTGGCCGGCACCATCAAGGAAGTGAAGGTCAAGCAGGGCGACAAGGTTTCGCAAAGCTCGGTCATCGCGATGATCGAAACGGAAAGCGCGGCCGCCGCGCCGTCGCCCGCACCGCAAAAGGCAACTCCGGCACCGGCGGCGGCACCGACGCCCGCGCCGAAGGCCGGCAGCTATTCCGGTTCCGCCAATGTCGAATGCGACATGCTCGTGCTCGGCGCCGGCCCCGGCGGTTACTCGGCGGCGTTCCGCGCGGCCGACCTCGGCATGAAAACCGTGCTGGTCGAGCGTTATTCGACGCTCGGCGGCGTGTGTCTGAATGTCGGTTGTATTCCGTCGAAGGCGCTGCTCCATACGGCGCTGGTGATGGACGAGACGCACGAACTCGCTGAGCACGGCATCGTGTTCGGCAAGCCGACCATCGATCTCGACAAGCTGCGCGGCTTCAAGGAAGGTGTCGTCAACAAGCTGACCGGCGGTCTCGCGGGAATGGCCAAGGCGCGCAAGGTCACGGTCGTAACGGGCGTCGGCAATTTCGTCGATCCGAACCATATGGAAGTGCAGGGTCCGGACGGCAAGAAGATCGTGAAGTTCAGGCAGGCGATCATCGCGGCGGGTTCGCAGTCGGTGAAGCTGCCGTTCTTCCCGGACGATCCGCGTGTGGTCGATTCGACCGGCGCGCTCGAACTGTGTCAGATCTCCAAGCGCATGCTGGTGGTCGGCGGCGGCATCATCGGCCTGGAAATGGCGACGGTGTATTCGACGCTCGGCGCGGAAATCGATATCGTCGAAATGCTTGACGGCCTGATGATGGGCGCGGACCGAGATCTCGTGAAGGTCTGGGACAAGTTCAACGCGAAGCGCTTCAAGAACGTGATGCTCAAGACCAAGACGACCAAGGCGGAAGCCAAGGACGACGGCATCTACGTCACGTTCGAAGGCGAGAAGGCGCCGGCCGAATCGCAGCGTTACGACCTCGTGCTGCTCGCGGTCGGTCGCAGCCCGAACGGCGGCAAGATCGGCGCGGACAAGGCCGGCGTGGCGGTAACGGATCGCGGCTTCATCAACATCAACAAGCAGATGCGCACCAACGTGCCGCACATCTTCGCGATCGGTGATCTGGTCGGCCAGCCAATGCTCGCGCACAAGGCCGTGCACGAAGGCCACGTTGCGGCGGAAGCGGCGCACGGCGAGAAGGCGTACTTCGACGCGATGCAAATTCCGTTGGTGGCCTACACCGATCCGGAAGTGGCGTGGGCCGGCAAGACCGAAGACCAGTGCAAGGCCGAAGGCATCAAGTACGGCAAGGCAGTGTTCTCGTGGGCTGCATCGGGCCGTGCGATCGCCAATGGACGCGATGAAGGTTTCACGAAGCTGATCTTCGACGAAACGACGCATCGCGTGATCGGCGGCGGCATCGTCGGTCTGAATGCGGGCGATCTGATCAGCGAAGTCTGTCTCGCGATCGAGATGGGCGCGGATGCGATGGATATCGGCAAGACCATCCACCCGCACCCGACGCTCGGCGAATCGGTCGGCATGGCCGCGGAATTGTACGAAGGCGTGTGTACCGATCTGCCGCCGCAGAAAAAGAAGTAGGCAGGCTCGAGTCCGGAAGTGACGAAGGCGCGTCCCGAAAGAGGCGCGCCTTCTTTTTTGTAGCCGTGGCTGGGTGTTCGCGGCGGACAACAAAAAACCCGGCGCAAAGGCCTGGTTCTTCGTTGTGTCGAGCGTGCAGCGATCCGGGGCGAACCCGGCGGCAAACTTACGCAGCAGCCTTCTTCGCGGCCGTAGCGGCAGCGAAGAAGTTGCGTTCGGCAATTTCGACGGCTTGCTTCGTTGCCTTGTGAACCGTTTCGTACGTCGTGTTGGTGGCGATGATAGCCGACTTCATCACGGCGACAGCGGTTTCCGAACCGGCCGGTGCGTTCTTCGCGACGTCGACGAGCGTTTGCACCTTGCGGTTCTGCTCTTCGTACTGGGCTTCCGCGACGCAGGCGAATTCGGCTTGCGTGGCCGAGGCGATTTCACATACAGGTGACGGCCGTACGACAGCACTTTTTCCGCGACCGGCTGGGTCAGGCGGCTTGCAGTGCGTTCCTGAGGATCCTTCACCGACAGAGCGCGCTGGGCGTTTTCCTGGCTTTCTGCGAGCGTGGACTTGACGACTTACAGGTTCACAATTCGACCAGCTTCTTCTCCATACCCTCGAACGCCTTGTTTGTGAGGCCGAACAGCGGGTCGAAGTTGGCTTTCTGTGCAGCGGCGATTTGCTCGGGGGTCAACAAGGTCATCTCAGGCTCCTGATAGCCGACCCATCAAACGCGGGGCGTGGTTTGGATAGAGTAGGACGCCATGCGCCTCACACAGTGCGATCGCGTTTGGTGCATCGTAACATGAAAGCTATTTCAGAGAAATTCCGATGGATGTCAAGCACGTTTGTGCGGCGCACAAACGTGAGAAACCGCTTATTAAACAATGATTTAACTTGTCGCACAGGGCGCGCCGACCGGCTCGGTGAAAACCCTGATGCACTATGCTGAAGCACGCTGCGATGCGGTAATCGCACGCGCGCGGACCCCCATGAAATCACGTTTTCGTGAAGTTTTGATGTTGCCTGCCGGCTGCTCGATTACGATCCGCGACGCTCCAGGGCATAAGAATTTTCTGCGGCTATCTTATTTTTTTAGGATATCGTCGTACACCATTTTCTTGAAGAAACGTTAACATTTGAGTTGCCGATGACGACGCAGATGCGGCAACGTCACACTTCCGTCGTCGTCAACGGGGTTAGCAAGCCTTCTATGACGCGTTTTCATCCTTTCGCTCGGACCCCGCTTCCCATTTAGGCCTTAAGTTGCAGAAATTTTTGCCGATAGTGCGCTCAAACGTGCGTTCAGTCGTGTGCACGAGTCCGATTACGGCAGCTTTTTGTCTGCGCGTACTTTTTTCCGATCATTACGCGCAAAGGTTCAGCAGCAGGCAATCGGCACTTACAACTCGGTTTAACGAGCGCCGATAAGTGCTTAATATTGCTTAAATTTCGCAGCTTCACTACACTTGGGGGGAAGTCTCCAGCCCCGCCCAATCAGAACACTAATGAAAACCGAAATGTTTTCGTCGTTGAAGGTGGTGCATAGCGTGGCATTGCGCTTCGCATTGTCGATCGCCGTTTCCATCGCTGTAGCGACGTCCTTCGTAGCGGCTCCGGCTGAAGCCCTCGCAAAAACGACCACTGCCACCAAGTCCGTCAAGAAAACGTCGAAGTCGTCCGCGAAAGCTGAGAAGTCCGCTCGTATCGCCAAGACT
>JAQFVJ010000037.1 GCA_029439525.1 Caballeronia sp. BR6202001591004 | reverse complement strand
CTTCAGTAAAAGACTTCGATCGCAAGCTCATGCACGACATCCGCCAGCACAACAAAAATCCGAAGCCGATCAAGTGGAAGTATGACGATCCTTCACCTCGGATCCACCCGGTGCCAAATCAATCACGCAGTCGACTAGTCATCTTTCCGTCGGAGCACTGAACGACGTAGGGCCGAATAGCGTTAGAGCGATGACGCTTGAGCTTTTTCGTGCGCTATGTGCTCTTTGGTTTCCCTTGATGAACGCCCGGCAGCGCGCAGCGCCGGCTATGCCGGAAGAATGATCGTCGCCACTTCGGGCGACGTGCAGAAGGACGGGCTCGCTAGGTGGCCAATGCTGTTAAGGGTACGGGGGCGGCCCTATTGCGACCATCTGCAAAGTTAATTCATTTGCCGTTTCTAGCGCTTGGGCGGGGTCTAAAAGCTGCTTTCTTTGGTCACTTTTTTGCAGCAGCAAAGAAAGTGCCCCCCGCGCCAGGGAGGCGCCTACTGCAATAAACAACATAAAGCAGAAGCGCTTTGCACGACAAATCAAAAAAGATACGCGCGCCACCGCACAAAGAACCCTCAAACAAAACGAACTTTAAAAGAAAGCCCTAAACTACCCCGATCACCTCGCCAACCGAAAGCAAAAAACCAAAAGCGAAAGAAAAGGAACGCGACACATGGCAAATGCACTCCCTGACAAGTTACTCCCGGGCGCGCCCTATCCGCTCGGAGCCAACTGGGACGGTCTGGGCGTCAACTTCGCGGTTTTCTCGTCGAACGCGCATCGCATCGAGGTCTGCCTGTTCGACAGCACGAGCCGCAAGGAGCTGATGCGTTTCGACCTGCCCGAATGCACGGAAGAGGTCTGGCACGGCTACTTGCCGGGCGCCCATCCCAAGCACCGTCATGGTTTTCGCGCCCACGGTCCCTATCAGCCGCAACACCGCCATCGCCTCAATCCGCACAAGCTGCTGCTCGATCCGTATGCGAAGAAGCTCGTCGGTCCGTGGCGCTGGTCCGATATCCTGTTTGGCTATCGCGTTCATTCGAACCGGCTCGATATGTCGATGGAGACCGCCGCGACTCCGCGCCCGCAATGCCCAAATGCATCGTCACCGACGACGCCTTCGACTGGTCCCGCGGCGCACGGCCGAACGTGCCGTGGGGCGAAACCATCATCTACGAAACGCGCGTAAGCGGTGCATCGATGCTGCGCGACGACATTCGCCAGCACGAACGCGGCTCGTTCGCCGCACTGTCGTCGCCGTGGTTCATCGAACACCTGCAAAAGCTCGGCATCACCGCCTTCGAATTTCTGCCCGTGCATGCGTTTCTCAATGACCGCTTTCTCGTCGAGCGCGGCTTGCGCAACTACTGGGGCAACTACTGGGGCTACACGGCAGCGTTCTTTGCGCCCGAGCCTTCGTATCTGTCGACGCACCGCCTCAACGAAATGCGCATTACCGTGCGGCAACTGCATGCGGCAGGCATCGAAAAGTCCTTCTCGATGTAGTCTACAACCATACGTGGGAAGGCAACGAACTCGGCCCCACGGTCTCATGGCGCGGTCTCGACAATGCGAGCTATTACCGCCTGATTCCCGGCGACGAACGCCACTACATCAACGAGACCGGATGTGGCAATACCGTGAACCTGTCGCATCCGCGCGTGCTACAGATGGTGATGGACTCGCTGCGCTACTGGTGGTGCACGGCCTTCAATATCGATGGCTTCCGCTTCGATCTCGACGTGGCGCTCGGCCGCGAAGGCCACGGCTTCGATCCCGGCTCGTGCTTCTTCGATGCGATCCGTCAGGACCCGATCCTGTCCACACGCAAGCTCATCTCCGAGCCGTGGGATATCGGGCCGGATGGTTATCAGGTCAGCAATCATTCGCCGGGTTTCGCGGAATGGAACGACAAGTACCGCGATGGCGTGCGCCGCTTCTGGCGCGGCGATTCCGGCATGCGTCCCGATCTCGCGGCGCGTCTCACGGGCTCGGCGGAATTCTTCAACCGGCGTTTCAGGAAGCCGTGGACATTGGTCAATTTCGTCGCGTCGCATGACGGTTTCACACTCGCCGATGTCACCGCGTATTCGCATAAGCACAACGACGTCAATCAGGAAGGCAATAACGACGGCCATAATGAAAATTGCAGCGCGAACTGGGGCGTCGAAGGTTCGACCGAGACGACCCCGCGATTCTCGAACGGCGCGCACGCGTCGCCCGTTCGCTGATCGCCACGCCCTTGCTGTCGCTCGGCACGCCGATGCTGCTCGGCGGCGACGAATTCGGCCGCACGCAGCACAGGGCAACAACAACGCCTATTGCCAGGACAACGAGCTCTCCTGGCTCGACTGGAACGCCGCGCAAAGTGCACAAGGCGTCGCGATAACCGATTTCGTCGCGCACGTCATCGCCTTGCGAAAAAATACCCGATATTGCGGGAAACGCGCTTTCCTTTACGGCGATCGCGAAGTGCTACCAGGCCTTTACGATGTGAGCTGGTTCGACGAACGCGGCAATCCGCTCGCCATCGAGGTATGGCAGGACCCCGAAGGACGGGCGCTGACGCTGCGAAGGGCCGGACCCGGTTTGAGCAATGACATCGACGAGGTATTGCTGATATTCAATGCCTCGTCGCAAAACCTTGCTTTCACGCCGCCTGCACCGCACTTGGAATGGAACATGCTTCTCGATAGCGCGGAGCCGGACGCACCGGAGCGGCCGCTGGTCGGAAGCGAAATCGAAGTGGCCGCGCATAGCATCGTGGTGCTGCTCGCACAGCCGACCGGCGACGCCGACTGGCAAGCTGTGTGGATGGCGGGCGCGCATCAGGGTCCGCGCATTCATTCTGACGGCGCTGCTGCCCGATCCCGGCACGATGGTTCCGCATAGCCCGCCCGACATCGATCCGACCTGAACACATCGAACGCTTTCCGAGGCATTCGAAAGGACGCAAGCACACGCACATTCACATTGACTATCGAGCAGACACGCACGGCAAAATATCCGCTGCACGCGCAGCACATCAGGCACTCAATCATGTCAGAACGTCCGATCGATCCGCACAAACATCATTACGCGCACAGCCTTCCGTTCGGGGCGCATCTCACGGGCGCGACCTGTGAGAAGCCGCGAACGCGTTTCCGTTTCTGGGCGCCGTCGCGCGACCATGTTCAGGTGGAGATTCAACGTACGGGCAGCGACACACCCAAACTCGTCGATATGCAGCCCGTAGGCGACGGCTGGTTCGAAGCGGAAGCCGACAGCGGCGCGGGCACGCTGTATCGCTATCGTCTGGATGCAGACCTTACCGTGCCCGATCCCGCATCGCGCTTTCAGCCGCAGGACGTGCATGGCCCGAGCGAAGTGATCGATGCGCGCGCTTATCACTGGACGCATACCAACTGGCACGGCCGTCCGTGGGAAGAGACCGTGCTGTACGAGTTGCATGTCGGCGCGATGGGCGGGTATGCGGGCGTGACCGCGCGTCTGCCTGAACTCGCGGAACTGGGCGTCACGGCCATCGAACTGATGCCGCTCAACGATTTCTCCGGCACGCGCAACTGGGGCTACGACGGCGTGCTGCCCTACGCGCCAGATTCATCGTACGGCCGTCCCGACGAACTGAAGCAGCTGATCGACACTGCGCACGGTCTCGGCCTGATGGTGTTCCTCGATGTGGTCTACAACCACTTCGGCCCGGACGGCAACTTTCTCAGCACGTACGCGAAAACCTTCTTCCGCGAAGGCGTGAATACGCCGTGGGGACCGGCGATCGATTTCGAACGTCCGCAAGTGCGCGATCTGTTTTTCGACAACGCGCTCTACTGGCTGAACGAATATCGCTTCGATGGTCTGCGGCTCGATGCGGCGCATGCGATCAACGATGACGAATGGCTGCGCGAACTCGCGCATCGCGTGCGCACGTCGGTGGAAGCAGGACGTCATATTCATCTCGTGCTTGAAAACGAGCACAACACGGCGAATCTGCTTGAAACGTACTTCGACGCGCAGTGGAACGACGACGCGCACAACACGCTGCACGTGCTGCTGACCGGCGAAGACGAAAGCTACTACGGCGCGTACATCGACAAGCCCATCGAGAGGCTCGCGCGCATTCTCGCGGAAGGCTTCGCGTATCAGGGCGATCCCTCGCCGATCCACGACGGCAAGCCGCGCGGCGAATCCAGCGCGCATCTGCCGCCCACGTCCTTCGTGATGTTCCTGCAAAACCACGATCAGGTCGGCAATCGCGCGATGGGCGATCGTCTGCGCTCGCTCACGGACGACGAAGCGCTCTATGCTGCGACTACGCTATTGCTGCTTTCGCCGCAGATTCCGCTGCTTTTTATGGAGGAGCAATACGGTTCCGAGCAACCGTTCCTGTTCTTCACCGATTATCACGATCAACTCGCGGATGCCGTGCGCGAAGGCCGTCGCCGCGAGTTTGCGAAATTCTCCGCCTTCACCGACGAAAGACGCCGCGCGCAGATTCCCGATCCGAACGATGTGAAGACCTTCGAAATGTCGTCGCCGCGGGTCGACGGGAGGCAGCAGGACGAGCTCGATCGCATGGACTGGCTGCACTTCTATCGCTCGGGTCTCGCCGTGCGCGCGCAGCTGATCGCGCCGCGCCTGAAGGGCGCGAAGTCGTGCGGTGTGTCCGTGCTCGGCGACAAGTCGCTGGTCGCGCGCTGGAAACTCGGCGACGGCGAGACGCTTGCCATCGCGCTCAATCTCGCGGAACAGCCCATCGCGCTGCCGGAACAGCCACAAGGCAAGATCATTTTCGAAACACCGGCGCGCGCGCGCGCCGGCGAACTGGGCGGCTACACGTCCATCGCGTGGCTCACCGGCGATATGAACGAATACGCGATCGCGCACGACGCGCGCCGCTTCGAGCCATCCAACGCAGAAGGGAAACGTTCGTGAGCGCCGCCGCCAGCAAGACGGGCGCAGCCCGCACCCCGCAAGCCTTGAGTCCGATCGACACGCTCGCGCAGCGCGCGGGTTTCGAAATCGAATGGCAGGACGCGCATAAGGAGATGCGCCACGTGCCGGAAACGACGCTGCGCATCCTGCTCGAAAAACTCGGTCTGCCATGTGGCAACGCCACGCAACTCCAGCAGAGCCTCGCCACCATCGACGCCGAAGCGACCGGCCGCAAGCTGCCGCCGCTGATGACGGCGGAAGTGGATCGCGCCATTGCGCTGCCGGTGTCGACGGCGAAATCGGGCGCGCGCTATCGCATCGAAATGGAAAGCGGCGAAGTGATAGACGGGCGCTTCACGTCGCCGAAGGGCGAAACCGCGCTCCTCTCGCCGATCTCCGACCCGGGCCATCACACGCTCGTCATCAATGACCATCGCACGACGCTCGCGGTCGCGCCCGCGCGCTGCTATACGATTGACGATGCGTGGCGCGCCATGCACGACAGCGCCGACCACGCCCCGCCACTGTGGGGCGTCGCTGCGCAAGTCTACGGACTGCGCCGCACGGGCGATGGCGGCATCGGCGATTTCACGGCGCTCGCCTCGCTCGCGACGCAGACGGCCAGGCGCGGCGGACACGCGATTGCTATCAGTCCGATGCACGCGATGTTCAGCGCGGGGCCGAACAAGTTCAGCCCGTATTCGCCGTCGTCGCGGTTGTTTTTGAACATCGCGCATATCGATTTCTCCGCGGTGCTCGGCGCGCCTGCCGCCCGTACCGCGATCGACCGCGCGGGCGTCGCCGCAGAGTTCGCATCGCTCGAAGAACTAACGTTGATCGACTGGCCGCGCGCGATGAAAGTTCGCCTGGCGATCCTGCGTGCGCTGTTCGAAGCGTTTGCTCAGAATCACGAAACGCCCTTCTACAAGAACTTTTCGGCGTTCGTCGAAGAAGGCGGCCGGCCGCTCGAAGATCACGCGCGCTTCGAAGCATTGCAGGCCGAACAGATCGCCACGCACGGCGAAGGCCACTGGCGCAACTGGCCCGACGAATTGCGCGACCCGCGCAGCGAGGCGGTCGCGAGCTTCGCCGCCGAACATCGCGAGGAAGTGGACTTCTATCTCTTCACGCAATGGCTCGCCGCCAAGGGCCTTACACACGCGCAGCACGCCGCGCGCGATGCGGGCATGGCAGTCGGTCTCGTCGCCGATCTCGCGGTCGGCTGCGATAGCGCGGGCAGTCACGCGTGGTCGTATCGCGACGAAATGCTCACCGGCGTATCGGTGGGCGCGCCGCCCGACCTGTTCAATCAGGCTGGCCAATCGTGGGGACTCACGACCTTTTCGCCGCACGCGATGCGCACGCAGGGCTTCAGCGCGTTCATCGACATGCTGCGCTGTGCGTTCAAATGCGCGGGCGGCATCCGCATCGATCACATTCTCGGGCTGCGCCGCCTGTGGCTCGTGCCCGAGGGCGAAAGCGCGAAGGACGGCGCGTATCTGCGCTATCCGCTCGAAGACCTGCTGCGTCTGATTGCGCTGGAATCGTGGCGGCATCGTGCGATCGTGGTCGGCGAAGACCTGGGTACCGTGCCGCCGGGATTTTCCGAGCGCTTGCAGGAGCACGGGTTGCTAGGCATCCGCGTATTGTGGTTCGAGCGTACCGAGGATGGCGAAGAATTCAAACCGCCACGCGACTGGGACAGCGGCGTCACCGCGACCACGACCACGCACGATCTGCCGACCGTCACCGGCTGGTGGCGCGGCAAGGATATCGTGTGGCGGTCGAAGATCGGTCAGACGATGGCGCGCGCCGATGGCCGCGATGCGGTCGAAGTCGCACTCGAGGAGCGCGGCGACGATCGCGCGCACCTGTGGCGTGCATTCCAGGACGCGAACATCGCGCCCGCCGACGTCGATGCGCCCGATATCGACAACGCGCCCGTGGATGAAGCGCTGGCCTTCGTGGCCGCGACGCCCGCGCCGCTCGTCACGTATCCGCTCGAAGATTTGCTCGGACTAGTCGAGCAGCCAAATTTGCCCGGCTCAATCGACGAGCATCCGAACTGGCGGCGGCATCTGGCGAAACCCGTCGACGAACTGTTTCTCGACGACGCCTTTTGCGATCGCCTGCTCGCCGTGGATGAGGCGCGCAAGCGTTCGGTAGTGCAACCCGACAAACCCGACAATACAGGTTCGAAACGAGCCGACTCACCATGACCGTACCGTGTTCAACGCTCAGGCTCCAGCTTCACCAGGACTTCACGTTCGACGATGCCGCCGCGCAGGTGGACTATCTCTCATCGCTCGGCGTGAGCCATGCCTATGTGTCGCCGATCACGACCGCCACCTCCGGCTCCACGCACGGCTACGATGTAGTCGATTACTCACGCGTGAATCCCGAACTCGGCGGCGAGGAAGGCTTGCGGCGCTTCGTCGAGAAGTTGCGCGCGCATGAGATGGGCTTGATTGTCGATATCGTGCCAAACCACATGGGCGTGGGCGGCTCGGAAAACGCGTGGTGGCAGGACACTCTCGAATGGGGACGTCACGCGGTGCACGCGCGCTTTTTCGATGTCGACTGGCATTCGCCCGATCCCGCGCTGCGCGGCAAGGTCCTCGCGCCGTTCCTCGGCGCGTCCTACGGCGAGGAATTGCAGGCGGGCAAGATCAAGCTCGTGTATCGCGCGGACGAAGGGCGTTTCGTGATCGAGTATTACTCGAATGTGTTTCCCGTGTGCCCGGTGGACTATCCGTCGGTGATGCAGGAAGCGCCCGAGCTCGCTCAATGTTTCACGGGCCTGACGACGCAGCCGGCCGATCAGCCCCGCGCCGCGAATGTGCGCAGTGCATTGGCAACCATCGCGCAGACCGATGGCGGTCAGGCCGCGATCGAAGCGATTCTGGCTGCTCATTCGCCGCAGACGCCGGCGGGTCGCGAGCGTCTGCATCGTCTGCTGGAACGTCAGCATTTCCGCCTCGCATGGTGGCGCACCGCAGCGGACGAAGTGAACTGGCGACGCTTCTTCGATGTAAGCACGATGGGCGGCGTGCGTGTCGAGCGGCCCGAAGTGTTCGAGTCGTCGCATTCGCTCATCTTCAGGCTCTTCACGGAAGGGCTGGTCGACGGGGTGCGCGTGGATCACGTCGATGGTCTCGCCGAGCCGCGCGAATATTGTCAGCGCTTGCGTTCGCGTCTAGAAGAGTTGTCGGTGCGGCGGCCGGAAGCCTTGCAGCACGGCAATAGCCGTACGTACGTCGTCGTCGAAAAGATTCTCGCGCGCGGCGAACCGCTGCGGCGCGACTGGCACCTGGACGGCACCACGGGCTACGACTACATGAACGACGTCGGCGCGCTGCTGCACGATCCCGACGGCGCCGAACCGCTCGCCGCGCTGTGGGCCGAAATCACCGGCCGCAGCGCGACTTTCGCGGACGAAGCGCTCAGCGCGCGCCGCAAGATTCTCGCGGAAAATCTCGCGGCGGAACTGGATCGCGTAACGCGTGCGTTGCATCGCATCGCTCGCGATGCGCAGATCACGCGCGATTTCACTTTTACGTCGATTCGCCGCGTGGTCGCGGAACTCGTCGTACATTTTCCAGTGTATCGCGTCTATCCGATCGGCGGCGTGCGCAGTCCGGAAGACGAACGCTATTTCTCGCAGGCGCTGGAGGCGGCGCGTGCGTCGCTTGCACACGCGGATCATGTCGTGCTCGATCAGGTCGCGCAGTGGCTCGGCGGCAAGTTGCCCGAAGAAACCCCTGCGCCCGCGCCGGAGCGTAACGACCGAAACGACCGTCAGCGTGATCGCGGCGCGGATCGCAATCAGGCTCAAGCGCCGGGCGGACCGAATCAGCAGCCGTCGACCGGCTCGCAGCGTCGCGCCGCGCAGACGCTGTTCTCGCAACTCACTTCGCCGGTGGCGGCGAAGGCCGTCGAGGATACGGCGTGCTATCGCTACGGACGCCTCATTTCCCGCAACGAAGTCGGCGCCGATCCGGGCGAGTTCTCGCTGTCAGTCGATGCATTTCATGAGGGCAATCGCGAGCGCTTCGCGGCTTTTCCGCATGCGATGCTCTGCACCGCGACGCACGATCACAAGCGCGGCGAGGACGTGCGCGCGCGCATCGCGGCATTGAGCGAGATTCCCGACGAATGGGCCGCGACGCTCAGGCAATGGTCCACGCTCAACACGCCGTTGCGACGGGGCCCCGAAGGCGGTCACGGCGATACCAGCGGCAACGACGAATGGGCGCCCGGCCCCGCTGCCGAAGCGATGCTGTATCAGACGCTGGTCGGCTGCTGGCCGCTCACGCTCGCACCCGATGACGAAGCCGGCGTGCACGAACTCGCGAACCGCGTCGCGCAATGGCAGTTGAAAGCGCTGCGTGGAGCGAAGCTGCGCACGAGCTGGTTCGCGCCTGACGAGGCATACGAGAACGCGTGTAGGGAATTTTTGTTCGATATCGTCGCGCCACAGCGGCGCAATGGCTTTCTGCATGAGCTGTCGAAGTTCGTCGAGCGGTTCGGTCCGCTGGGCGCGATGAACAGCTTCCAGCAGACCTTGTTGCGGCTGACGTCGCCGGGCGTGCCGGACCTGTATCAAGGCACGGATCTGTGGGATTTCAGCCTCGTCGATCCGGATAATCGACGCCCGGTCGATTACGCGCAACGACGCGAATGGCTTGCGGAGATCGAGGCGAAGGGGCCGCCGTCTGAGCAGCTTTCAAACTGGCGCGATGGCCGCGTGAAGCTCGCAATCGTGCGACGCGCGCTGGCGTTACGCAAGCATTGCGAGTCGCTGTTCGCGCAAGGCGACTATCTGCCCTCGAAGGTGGAAGGCGAACAGGCGAAGCATGTAATCGCGTATGCGCGTCACGCGGGCAGCGCCTATGCGGTCGTGATCGCGACACGCCTTGCCGCGCCCCTGCTGGACGCGCACGCCGACACGCCGCTCGTCGATCCGCAGAAATGGGGCGACACGTCGATCGTGCTACCGGAAGCGCTGCATTCGCGCGCGTTGTTCGACTGGCTGAGTCCGAACGCGCCGAAGGCGGAAGGCGGACGCCTGCTGGTGCGCGATGCGCTCGCTGGCATGTCCGTGGCGTTGCTGGTGGAAGAAGGCGTGCCAAAACCTTAACAAGGCTTTAGCGAAACCTTAATCTGCCTCTTCCAGCGCCTCCTCGCGCGGATAAACCCACACTAACACGATGCGCGGCCCCTTCATCTTTTTCACGACGATATCAAAGCGGTCGAACTCCACGCGCTGCCCTTCCGCCGGCAGATCGCCGAGCGCGTTGATGACGAGACCACCGACCGATTCCGCGCGGCCTTCGTCAATATCGATGCCGAGCGCGCGTTCCAGCGACACCACCGGCAAGCTGCCCTTGCCCATCAGCGTGCCGTCGTCCATGCGCGACCAGTCAGCGTCGCCCTGACGGAACTCGTCGTGAATCTGGCCGACGAGCGCGCCGAGCAGATTGTCGAGCGTGATGAAGCCGATCGGTTTCGCACCCTTGCGTCCGACGATCGCGAAGTGCGGCGCGCCCTTGCGGAAGCGCCGGAACAATTCGAGCGCCGACAAATTCGGCGCCACGTATTGCACGGGCCGCGCGTGACGCGAGAGCTTGTCGATCTTCTCAGCATCCTTCGCGAAGCTGAAGTTGAAACCGCGCCCTTGCCCGTCGCGCGCAAACAGCAAGTCCTTCAGATGGATCATGCCGATGACGCGCTCGCCCGATGCATCCGCGAACAACGGATAGCGCGAAAAGCGATGACGCGAAATCACCGCGAGGTTCTCGCGCATCGGCAAGTCGTTGCGCAGGCCGACGAGTTCATGCGCGGGACGCATCAGGTCCGACACGGTCATGCGGCTGAAGTCGAGCGAATGCGCGATGGTCTTCCACTCGTCCTCGTTATAGCTCGAGCCGCCGCTCATCGAACCCGCGCCCATATGACGGCCGCGCAGAATCAGCTTGAGTTCATCGGTCGAATAATGCGCATCGTGGCCGTGCTCGCCGCCGGACATGCCGAACAGACGCAGCACGAAGTTCGCGCTGGTGTTCAGCACCCAGATGAACGGATACATCAGCCAATAGAAGCCGTAGAGCGGCATGGCGAGCCACAGACCCACCTGTTCCGAACGGCGGATGGCCCATGACTTCGGTGCGAGTTCGCCGACGACGATATGCAGAAACGAAATGACGGAGAACGCGAAGAACAGCGAGCTGGTCTCGACCAGCTTCTCCGATTCGATGCCGAGCAGATCGAACAGCGGATACAGCAAGGTCGCAAACGCCGGCTCGCCAATCCAGCCGAGACCGAGCGACGCCAGCGTGATGCCCAATTGACACGCGGACAGATACGCATCGAGCGGCGCGTGCACCTTCGCGAGCAAACGGCCCGGCAAGCCGTTTTTGCGCGCGATGGCCTGCACGCGCGTCGCCCTCAGCTTGACGAGTCCAAACTCCGCCGCGACGAAGAAACCGTTCAGGGCGACCAGCAACAGTGCGCCGATCAGCGCGACAACCTGAGCCAAAGCAACTCTCTACAAGAATGGAAAGCGTCAGTATATGGGCGACAGGCAATCGAAAGCGAATTCTCGTCGCGCTACATGCCTGCGGCAGGAACGCGCACCGTCAGCGTAACTTCTGCGCCATCCGCGATATTGCTGTGCTCGAAGGTGCCGCCGTGCGCTTCCGACACGCGCTTGCACAGTGCGAGTCCCCAAGCGATACGGCCGGCCTCGCACGGCTGCAAGGCCTGACGACGCGCGAATGCTTCGAGCACGTGCGGTGATGCGGCGTCGCCGATGGCCTGTGCGGACGCGGTGAAACGAACGTCCGTGCGCCACACGCCGCCTTCGAGATTGCTTGACACGTGCACGTTCGCATTCGCGGCACTCGCTTCGGCGGCGAAGGACTGCATGAGCCACAACGCCTGCAGGAGACGCTCGGCATCGCCTTCGACCTGCTCTTCCGCGAGCGGCGAATCGATCGTGATGGTCACGCCGCGCGCTTGCGCGACACCCGCACGCGCGAGCGCCGCACTGCGTTCGAGCAGCGGACGCACGGCGATTGGCGCGAGCGCCAGCACGACGGCCTTGGTTTCGGCACGCGTCGTATCGACGAATTGCTCGATGAGCGCGACCTGTTGCTCGACGCCCGAACGAATGCCGTTGAGCGCGCGTTGCGCGGCGGGATCGTTGGCGTCGACCTTGCGCTCGAACACGTAGCCCCAGCTATGAATCGCGTTGAGCGGGCCGCGTAGATCGTGCGACACGATCGACAGCACGTGATCGCGCATGAAGAGCGCCGCTTCCGCACGCAGATGCGCGATGCGCGATGCGACTGCGCTATCCGCACTATCCGATGCGCCGTTGCTTGCGCACGGCGAGACCACGAGCGTCACGGGTTCGCTGCACGGCAGCGCAAGCACGGTGAAGCTGCGCATCACATCGCCCTCGACGAAGCTAACCTGCGCGCGGCGCGTGCCGTTGCCGGCGAGCGCGGCATCGGCGGCTTCGGTCAGCGCGGCGGCGAGCGGCGCGGGCAGCGGCGTCTCGATGAGCGCGCGGCCCGTGAGCGAGACGGGATCGATATCGAAGATATGGGCAAAAATGGCGTCAGCCGAAAAACAACGCTGGGCTGCATCGAGCACCAGCACGCCGTCGTTTCCTGCGACGGACGTGTCACCGAACTGCGCGCCGGCGGAGTCGACCGTACGGGGAAAAGAGGTGGTCACGGTTAAGGATCCTTGCTTGTATCGGTGTTGCGGTCGCTGTCGCGCCTGATGATGACGGCCATGCGCAACAGGGGCAGCGTGTGAGCGGCGATGAGCGGAAACATCGCACAGGCAAGTGCGGCTGAACGTCCGCTGGTCATTATGTGAGCGCTCAAAAGCCATGCGTGGCGATGCACGACACGCCCTGCCGCACGCCTTGTAGCAATCCGCATACGTGCTTCGGCATGGGCAATGACGATGCTCCGAACACCTTCGGCTTAGCGCTATTAAGATCGTTAAAAATTAGCCGGATCGACCAATCATTTAAAGGAAAAAAATGGCCGACATTATCGATCGATTAAACATTCGGTACACGCGCTCTAATCGACCTGTTTGGCAAACGCTAAGGCCATTTGTGCGATGTCTGCGGGAAAATAAGAATCGCTCTGATGCGGTGCAAATGTCCACGCTTGTCCGCATTGTGTTTAGCCTGCCAATTCTGCACAGTCGCTAAAAGTCAAGATCTGCTCCTTTAATTTTTTCTGTCACGATTTTTGCGAATTACCGGCGAAAAATGCGTCTGGCAAGAGCCCTGGAACTTTTTATCCGTGCGTCGGCGGAACATTCCGTGCTTACATGTGCCTATGGCATCTGCCACCCTGATGTATAAACGCGAGACGGCCGCCCAACAGGACGATTGGCGCACCGCCTGAACCACACGTTAAGGGTTACTCAAGCCCTGATACGCCATGGCCTCGGTGGCTGACACTCAGACGAACTTCAACTATAGAACGAGCCTATGACACGCGTCCACAGCGACACGCCCAAGACTTTGCTATCGGTGACCATTCCGGCGTATAATGAAATATTATAGTCGCTCGAATCCGCACTCTCGCAACCTTGCTCCGAAGAAATCGAACATCATTGTCATCGACGATGGCTCGACAGATCAGACGCTCGAACGCATTCGCGAAGTTCAGCGTTCAGCTCAGGGACACGACGAATCGATGACGAGCATCGCCGGCGTCGCCCTGCAGTCAGTTAGCACGGTGACGTCAGAACTGAAAAACGAACGGCAAGCATGTCTTTCAGTCACTAGGGTGCGTTGGCAAGACGCGTTGCGGCGAAGATTTCGGCTGGCCCGTTCTCACGATCAAGCCGAATGCGCCTTCATTCGGCGCGTATGCCGTGATCGCCTACAAGTCAGCGCGAACGGACAGCCGCTCGACGATCTCGGACGCCGCGTGTCCGCCCACAAGCCGATCTTCGCGGGACCGCCCGATAGCATAGCGCTCGTGATCGCGCGTCCTCGTGAACCCGGCGCGCACGTTGCGTACATCGTGCCGATGAATACGTATCACGCGTATAACCCGACCGGCGGCAGCGGCTTTTACGGCGACCCGATTCATCGCACACGACCCTTCACGCGCGTAAGTTTGCTGAGGCCCGGTGGCGGGCCCGGCGCGCAACTCGGCGAGCCGACCGATCCGTACGATCCGCGCGCGCCGCGTCAGCAATTCACGCACTGGGATGCGAAATTCATTCGCTGGCTGCTTGCGGAAGGCATCGCGTGCGACTTCTATACCGACCACGATCTGCATCGCGGTACGGATCTTGATCTTACGAAGTATCGCTGCATGCTGAGCGTCGGGCATCACGAATACTGGAGCACGGAGATGCGCGAGCGCGTCTCGCAGTTCATCGCGAAGGGCGGGCATCTCGCGATGTTCAGCGGCAACTCGTGCTATCGCCCGGTGGATTTCGGCGATGCGCCCATCGACGGCGATTACACGATCATGAACCGCCTCGCTCAATGGCCCGGGCATGACGAGTCGAATCTCATCGGCCTGAGCTACGGCTACGGCGGCGGCAAGTACGGCGTGTGGAAGCGCTTGCGCAGCGGCTGGATACGGCGCGATCGCGAAGCCGTCGGCTTCACCGTGCGCCAGGCGGATCACTGGGTGTTCGAGGGCACGAATCTGCGCGACGGGCAGACCTTCGGCGCGCAGGACCGGCTTGTCAGTTATGAAGTCGATGGCGTGCCCGAGCAGTCGAACGGCTTCGTTACGCTCGCGGACACGGTGAAACTCACGGGATGGGAAATCGGCGGCGCGGGCGCAATGGGCGTGTTTCAGCCGCATGCGGAAGGCGGCACGGTCTCCTGGCGGCGCGACGGATTGGGCGCGTGTGCTCATCGACAAATACGCGCACAGTCACGTAATCGTCGATCGAATCACGCGCAACGTGCTACGCAAATTCATCGGTCTGTCACCGAAGACCATGATGCGCGACGAACCTTGCTCACCGAGGAAACCGAGACGGACAAAGCCTTGCTGGACAGCGCGGCAGCGTGATTCAAGCGTGAATTTCGCATTTCGCGCTATTCTCCATACCAGCACTTGAAGTCGTTTTCAATCGAAGAGGCAAGTGCTGGCTAACATCTTGCGTGTGGCAACCTACTGATCAATCGTTTTTTTCTGTTAAATGTTAAATATTCTTTGCAGAATACGTCGCGGCCCGAACGCCGTGTCCATATCGACGTCAACGTACCCGCCGCCAGGCCAAAGCCCGGATACGCCAACCTCTTTGGCCTCAATGCCGCGATGACGGCAAGCCGTGCAAGCGCGAACTAAACGCGCGTGGCGCGGTCACCTCAAAGCTCACCAGCAAGGGCGCTACGCTAACGAGAGAGGGCCAACATGCGGGACGCCGCAGGTTGCGTCGTCAAGATCAAGCAGTGCTCAAGCCGGGGAAAAACCGCTCAATGGCTTCACAAGAAGAACTTTACGATTCTGATGACGTTACAGGTGTCGACGTATCTCGCACCGCTTCTGACTTTGCCATGGCTCGCACGTGTGCTGGGCCCGAACGAGTACTGCCGTCTTTCATTCGCTTTGGCTTTCACGACGTATTTCGTCACGCTGACGAATTCTCGCTGACGGCGACTCCCAAGGTTTCGATCAATCGCCACAACCGCGAGATGCGCTCGCAAATTTTCTGGGAGATCATCGGTTCGCAAACGACCCTGCTCGTTGCAGGCTTCAGCGTACTGCTCGCGCTGACGTTCATCGTGCCGCATCTCGCCGAGAACCGTGAGTTGCTGCTGATGGGCTTCGGCATGGCCATCGGCACGATGCCGATTCCGACATGGTATTTCC
>JAQFVJ010000036.1 GCA_029439525.1 Caballeronia sp. BR6202001591004 | reverse complement strand
GGTTAGCCATGTCCCTTTCGTCGTCGAAACAATGAGCAGGTTAACAGCATTCATCGAGGATTATAACAGCCCTTTCTTCATTTTGTTAAGGGTTCTTAGTGGTAACGCATTCGCCGCTGCAAGTCCCGACGCGACACCCGAAGCCCCCGAAGCCGACCTGAACATCCCGGCGCAACCGGGCAAATTCTGGACCGGTTTCTGGACGCGCCAGAATATGCTCGGCGACAACATGGGCGGCCTGCGCCCGTGGCTCGGCAAATACGGCGTGACATTCCAGTTGACCGAGACGAGCGATATCTCACCAACGTGCGCGGCGGCGCGTACGACGGCCTCACGACCGCGACAGTCGGCATCGACACGCAAAAGGCGTTCGGCCTGCCTGGCGGCCAATTCAATATCAGCGCGTTGCAGATTCACGGTACAAATCTTAGCACGCGCTATCTCGACACGCTGAACACGGCGAGCAGCATCGAGGCCGAAGGCACCACGCGCCTGTGGGAATTGTGGTATCAGCAGTCGTTCCTCAACAAGCGTGTCGATGTGAAGATCGGTCAGCAGAGTATCGATCAGGAATGCATCACGAACCAGTACGCGGCGACCCTCACCAACACGATGTGCTGGCCCGCGCTGCCCTCTTACGACATGCCCTTGGGCGGTCCGGCGTATCCGCTGTCGGCGCTCGGCGTGCGCGTGCGCGAGCAGATCACGCCGTCGTTGACCGCGCTCGCGGGCGAGTTTGACGGCGATCCGCTCGGCAACAACCCGGACAATCGGCACGGCACCAACTTTAATCTGCATAACGGCACGCTGTTCATCCGCGAATTGAATTGATGATATGCGATCAACCAGCCGTCCGACGGCGAGATGGTCGGCGTGAACAGCAACAAGCTGCCGGGCACCTACAAGCTGGGCGTCTGGTATAAGCTTCGACGATCCGGCATCGACGGGCACGGCGCAATCGCATCACGGCAACTACAGCTTCTATGCCGTGGCCGATCAGATGGGTCTGGCGTCCCGATCCCGACGGGCCGCGCAGCATCGGCGTGTTCACGCGCCTGATGGGCGCACCGGGCGATCGCAATCTGGTGAGCTTCGCGGCCAACGCCGGCGTCATGATGAAAGCGCCCTTCAAGGACCGCGACAACGACAGCGTGGGTCTCGCGGTCACGTATATCAAGGTCGGCAGTCATGTGCACGATTCCGATCTCGACTACCGCAACTTACTTTGCATACCTTACGGTGTAAAGATGCAGGAAACCACGCTGGAGGCGACCTACAACTATCAGGACACGCCGGTGGATCATGCAGGCGGACGCGCAATACACGTTCAATGCGGGCGCCGGCCAGAACCCGAACGATCCGACGCAGCCGCTGCGCAACACCTTCGTGATCGGTGTGCGGGCGAATCTCACGTTCTAAGTTTTCGATGCGCGACCATCAAAGACATTGCATGAGTAACCCAAACATGACGTCCATCCCTACCCCGCGCGCTGTGATTCATTCGATCCGGCGGACATGTGTCACGCTTGCCGCATTTGCGTCGATTCTCGCGCCGTGCGTCGCGTACGCCGAAGCGCAGGGCTTTCTCGAAACACTCCATCGCAACACGACGCTCATCAACACCGTGCCGGACAACAACGGCGATTAGAATCCATACGCAATCTTCGTCTCGGCGGGCACGATCAAGAAGAACGACGTGCTGGTCGACAACTTCAACAACGCGACGAACCTTCAGGGCACGGGGAACACCATCGTCAACTATCTCACCCCGATACGAAGGAGATGACGCTGCTCGCGCAGATTCCGCTCAATCTAAAGGAATGCCTCGGCGGCGTGGGCGTGTCCACCGCGATGACCATGCTCAAGTCGGGCTGGGTGATCGTCGGCAGCACGCCGAGCAATGACGGCACGACCGGCACCAAGGGCGCGGGCTGCATGATCGTGCTCGATCCGGCGGGCAAGATCGCCAAGGTGTGGTCCAGCCCGAACATCAACGATCCGTGCAACATGGCCGTCGTCGACAACGGCGCGAACGCGACGCTGTTCGTCAGCATGGCGGGCTTCGGCGTGAGCGGCGCGGACGGCAATCCGCCGGTCTTCAAGCAGACGACCGTGCTACGGCTCGATCTCGACATTCCCGAAGGATAAGTGCCCGTCATCAAAAAGGAAACGACGATCGGCAGCGGTTTCGGCGCACAGGCCGACAAGAGCGTGTTCCTCGTCGGGCCGACCGGCCTCGTATTGTCGGCAGATCAGAAGCTGCTCTATGTGTCCGATGCGATCGGCAACCGCATCAACGAAATCGACGATCCGCTCACGCGCGACACCAGCGCGGGCGTCGGACGGCAACTCACGGTGGACGGCCTGCTGCATCGGCCGCTCGAGATGGTCACTGCGCCGAACGTCATCTGCTCGTGACCAACGCGCTCAACGGACAGGTGGTCGAGATCATTCCCGAATCGGGCAAGCAGCTCTATGCGCGCTGGATCGATACCGACAAAGCGCAGTCGCCTCCGGGCAACGGCATCAGCCACAATAGCACCGGTCCCGTGCGTTCGATGAGCGTCAGCGCATTCGACATGCCCTCGCGCAAGGCGAGCGCGACGAGCAGCGCAATTGCAAGCGGCCAGCGCAGCCACGTCAGCCGTTTGAGCAGCGCGATCATGCAGTGAGACGCGACGCATCGCGCTCGGTTATATTCGCGCCGCCGAATACGTCCGTGAACGCACCGTGTACCGAGCCAGTTGCTTCGAGCGCTTGCGTGACACGTGGCGAACACAGCGCCGCGAGTTCATCGGCATGACGGTATTCGCGCATCGACTCGGTGATCGGCGCGTCGTCATGCGTCGCGGGATGGCTATAAATTTCCAGCACGTCGTCGCAAGGACGAGCAAGCAACGCGAGCAACGCCGCTTCATCCAGGCGGCCCGTCGCCGCGATGCCGGCGACCCAGTCGTTATATGCAATGCCGGCGCGATCGAGGCGCGACTTCATCCACGCGGACCACGGCGCGAGCGGCGAAGGTCCGGTGACTTCACGCGGCAAGCGCATCGCACGCATGCCGAACTGCGAGCCGATTTCGATGATCAGTTCGAGCACCGTCGGATGCAGATGAGTCGGATGCAGATGAAAATGCTTGTGCGTATTCACGTGATCGAGTTCGAGACCCGTCGCCGCAAACGCTTCGAATTGCGCGAGTATCTCGTTTGCCAACTGACGCCGTACCGAAGGCAAAAAGAAAAAGCGCACGCCGTTGCCGAACATCGATCCGTGAAAACAGCCGCGCGTATCGACCAGATCGGGAATCGCGGACGACGGCAGGATACTGAAGCCGTTTGCCAGCGTCAGGTGCAGGCCGACGCGCAAGCCCGGGTTCCGGTGCGCGATCCGCACCGCAGGATTAGCGGCCGGCGCGCCGACCATCAGGCTCGCGCAATTGAGCACGCCCTCGGCATGCGCGAGCGCAACCGCATCGTTGACGCGCTCGTGCAGGCCGAAATCATCGGCGGTGACGATCAGTCCACGCATGACATCACGCTTCATGCGCGCGTAGGAAGCGAAAGAACTCAACACCTTCGCACAGGCGACGTTTCATCATGTCCCAGCTTGTCAGCATCTCGCACACGATTTCCCAGATCTTCGATGGACGGAAATAGAAGCGCTTATAAAAAAGCACTCGAGGTCGTGATAAATCTCTGCGCGCGACAGATGCGGGTAGCCGATCGCCGCCAACTGCACGCCCACGCCTTTCTTGCTAACGAGATTGATGACCTTGTTTTCTTCCAGCCAGCCGTTTTCCACGGCCTGCTTGTAGAGCGTCGTGCCCGGATAAGGCGCGGCGAGCGACACCTGAATCGTGTGTGGATTGATTTCCTTTGCGTACTCAATCGTCCTTTCGATAGTCTCTTTGGTTTCGCCCGGCAAGCCGAGAATGAACGTACAATGTATTTTGGTGCGGAGCTTACGGCAATCGTCGGCAAAGCGGCGCGCAATATCCGTGCGCAAGTCTTTTTTGATATTCAGGAGAATCTGGTCATCGCCCGATTCGTAGCCGACCAGCAAAAGACGAAAGCTGTTTTCCTTCATGATCTTGAGCGTCGAATACGGCACGTTCGCCTTGGCGTTGCACGACCATGTCACGCCGAGCTTGCCGAGTCCGGGCGCGATTTCTTCGACGCGCGGCTTAAAATCAGTGAAGGTGTCATCGTCGAACATGATCTCTTTTACTTCTGGCATGTTGTCGCGAATCCATTTCACTTCTTCGAGCACGTTTTCGACGGAACGCGTGCGATAGCGATGTCCACCAACCGTTTGCGGCCACAAACAGAATGTGCAGCGTGAACGACAGCCGCGGCCCGTATAAATCGACCCGTACGGGTAATTAAGATAGCCGATGAAGTAATTCCCGATGTTCAGATCGCGCTTGTACACGGGCGCGACAAAAGGTAATCGTCCATGTTTTCAAGTATTGGCCGCGCTTCGTTATGCTCGATGGAACCATCGCTCAAGCAATAACTCAGGCCTTTGTTCGACGTGAACGGAAAGCCTTCGGCAACTTTCTTGCACGTCAGATCGAATTCCTCGCGGCAGACGAAATCGATCGCCTCGCTCGCGATCAGCGAGTTATGCGGATCGACCGCGACCTTCGCGTCGACCAGGCCGATCAGAATGGAAGGTACGCGTTGCTTAAGATGCTCCGCGAAGAGCACATCGGTCGACGGTGTGCTCGTGTGAATGATGACCAGCTCACTCATATTGCGAGGCGATATCCAGCGCGGTATCCACCGACAAACCGTCAGCGGGTGCATCAAGCACGCGCTGACGGGCACGAGCGCGGCAGGTTGCGCAAGCCATGTCGGATACCAGAACGAGCGAATTTCACGCTTGGCCTGATAGCGCGAACCCGCGCCGCCATCTGAGCCGTTGAAGGAAGGGGCCTGCAAAAACAGTGTTTTCTTCATAATGCAAGGTCTCCGATGAATGCGGGTTCAGCGGTTGTCGGATGCATCCGCTGCATTGCCTTCGCTCTCGCGGCTCATCATGCGCGAGTCGTCGACCGGTACATAAAAAAGCCACGCCACAATACGTTCGAACCGAACCATGCGGCGAGCCATTGCAGGCCCATCATCAGGTCGCGCACGGGAATCCATGGCAGATCACGCCAAAATGCGCGCCATGAACGCGCGTTGCGCCAGTGCAGCAACTGGCGCGCACTCAAACCGAAGGATGTGCTCAGATCGACGATCGTATCGGCCATCGATTGCGAAAGGCTCGCGCTGGTCGAATCAAAGCCTAGCAATGCGCTCGTCAAAAGCCACGGCGTTGTGAAGGTCAGGCAAAGGAAAACGAAGCCCAGTGGATTGACCGAACGAATCGTGCGCAGCCAGCGCGTTTCACGTCGCCAGAGCGTGGAGAGATCGCGTTCGGTAACATCCGTCGTCACGACGACATCCAACAACGCGGTCCGCAACCCCAGCGAACGCACACGATCCGCGAGCCAGTAATCGTCGGCAAGGCAATCTCGCAAGGCTTCGAAACCGCCCGCTTTGACGAACGTCTTGCGCGTCAAGGCAAGCGTCGCACCGAAGCCGAAGCGATCGAAGCCCAGCCAGTTCGCCACATAAACGAAAGGCGCAAACCATTTGTCGATGAACATCGCGCCGATGCGCGCCCATCGTCCGCCGACGCGGCGTGCGCGATAAAGACACGTGAAGATGCCGACACTTTCATCCGCGAGCGGTGCGGTGACGCGCACGAGGTAATCGTGCTCGACGGCAATGTCGCTATCCGCGATCACGATGAGATCGTGACTTGCGTGCGCGGCCAGATTGATGAGATTGGCGACCTTGCGATTCGTGCCGTGCGGTGTCGCATCGACCACGAGGCGAATGTCGAGATGCGGATACGAACGCGCGAGCCGCCTGACGACTTCCGTCGCAGGATCGCTCGCGCTCGCGACGCCGAACAGCAATTGATAGTGCGGATACGTCTGCTTGCAGAAGGTTTCCAGATTCGCGGAAAGACGCGGTTCGAGTCCGCAAAGCGGTTTGAGGACGCTGACGGGAGGCGAACGCCTGATCGACCGCTTCGGGTCCGCTGCGACGCGCACACGATCCCGGCCCACGCCATCCCGGATGCACGAGTGCGGCCAGCGTCGCATAACACGAGGCCGCGCAGCAGAGTCCGATCAGCAACCATAAAAGCAGTGGAATCGAATGGCCCGTCATGCGCTCGTCCCGGGCTGAGTCGCGCGAACAAAGCGGCAAGAGTTCCCGATGACCGGCAAGACCGACGAAAAACGCTGCATCTAGGGTTCCCCGTTTTCGCTTTAAATGGATCGCCTATACGCGAGCGCGCGCGAAATCGAAGCCTGCGATTGCTTTGCTTAAGGGATGCTTAACGCAAGGTGCCATCGCACCGCTAACGGGCCTTTAAACAAGCATTGAGCGTGTGATGAGAGTCTTTGGAAACGGCATCGCAAGCAGGCGCTAAGAGAAGCTCAGAAAGCCTAAAGCGCCTGTCGGTCATCAAGATGACAGTGCAGCGTTGTTCTGTGCAATGTGCGATGCGTCTTCAGAACGGACGCACGCCGTGCATCAGCAATGCGACCGCGTGATGTGCAATCTGATCGGTCGTCAGCTTGCGTTTGTCTGCGCCACGCCAGCGCGATGTTGCCAGCGACAGTACCGTCAGACCGAAGATCGACATGAAGACCAACGACGGTTCCAGTTCCGGATTGGGCTTGGCCCTCGCGCTACCACGATTCGATGCGCTCGATCGCGCGATCCTTGTGTGTTTCGCCAAATCGTTTTGCCATGCGCTGACGCAACAGCCCGCCTTCGCTGATGACTTCGCGCACCCACAAGGCCGCGAACCACGGATGCTTCTCCACCGTAGCCGCAAGCGTTTCGACGCATGCGCTCAATGTCTCGGCGGGTTCGGTCGAGGGATCGGTGAAGACGCGTGAAAGCTCGGCGCGCAGCGGCACGAATCGCTCGTCGATCAGCATGTCGAGCAGATGGTCGCCTTGAAGTAGTAGTGGACCATTGCCGGCGTCACGCCCGCCTCGCGCGCAATCGCCCCGAGCGTGGTTTCGCCGATGCCCTCCCGCGCAAGAGTCCAAGGGCGATATCCAGCAGATGCTCGCGCGCATCCGCGCCCTGCCCGCCGCTCGGACGGCCGGGGCGGGGACCTCCTGGTTTTTTCTGCGTCGCGGTGGCGTCCGCGCGATCCGCGTCGGTATTCAAACCGACATTTCCGGTAAGCTGTTCCACCTATTGGGGCAATGACATTCGTCGCGTCCGTGCCGTTTCATATGACAACTTTGCACCAAAGCGCCGCCGTCGACACGGATTCAGCGCAACCGCCCATCTAGCTGCTGTTCACGGCGCTGATGCTGGTGATGCTGCTCGGCGCGCTCGACCAGACCATCGTGTCGACGGCGCTGCCGACCATCGTCGGCGATCTCGGCGGGCTCAAGAACCTGTCGTGGGTCGTCCACGTCGTATCTGCGAGCTCGACCATCGTCGTGCCATGTACGGCAAGTTCGTCGATCAGTTCGACCGCAAGGTCGTGTTGCAGGCGTCCATCGTGATCTTTCTCGCGGGTTCGATCCTGTGCGGCGTCGCGCATAACATGACCGAGCTCATCGTCCTGTGCGTGCTGCAGGGTCTCGGCGGCGGATTGATGGTGGTCACCATGGCCGCCATCGCGAATGTCATTCCGCCCGCGAACACGGCCGCTTTCAGGGCCTGTTCGGCGGCGTGTACGGTCTGGCGACGGTCGTCGGTCCGCTGCTGGGCTGCTTTTCTCGTCGAGCATCTTTCGTGGCGCTGAATCTTCTATATCAACGTGCTGCTCGGCGTGCTCGCGCTCGTCGTGATCCAGTTCGTGTTCAGGCCGCATACAGCGCACGTCGATCATCGCGTGGACTACATGGGCGCTGGCTTTCTGGCGGCGGCACTGACCTGCATCATTCTCTTCACCAGTCAGGGCGGCTCGATCCTGCCGTGGAGTTCCGCGCAGTTGTGGTGCACGCTGGTGCTCGGGCTGATCTGCGTCGGCGGTTTCGTCTACGAAGAGCGGCTCGCCGCCGAACCGATCATGCCCCGCTGTCGCTGTTCAGGGAGCGCACCTTCGTGCTCGCGGGGCTGATCGGCTTTATCGTCGGTTGCGCACTGTTCGGCGCGGTCACGTTCCTGCCACTCTATTTGCAGGTCGTGAAAGGCTCCACGCCATCGGAGGTCGGCCTGCAAATCACGCCGATGAGGCGGGCGTGCTGCTCTCCTCGATTGTCAGCGGGCGCGTCATCAGCAAGGTCGGCAAGTACCGGTTCTTCCCGATCGCGGGCACGGCGTGCGTCACAGTCGCCATGCTGCTCCTGTCCAAGCTTGATCTCGACACATCGCTTACCGTCATGCACGCGTATATGGCGCTGCTCGGCGTGGGTCTCGGCATGATGATGCAGGTGCTCGTGCTCGCGGTGCAGAACGTCGTCGAGTTCAAACTGATCGGCGTGGCGACCCCAGCGCGACCCTGTTCCGCTCGATCGGCGGTTCGGTGGGTGTCGCGGCGTTCGGCGCGATCTTCTCCAACAGTCTGCGCGGCCGGCTCGAATCGCTGCTGCCCGCGGACGCCGAGTTGCCGCATTTGCTCGGGCCACAGGCAGTCGCGCATCTTCCCGCCACGCTGCGCGACGACTATCTGCATGCATTCGCCGCGTCGATGCACACCGTTTATCTGACCGCGGCGGGCGTGGCGCTGCTGGCTTTCGCCGCTGTCGTGGTTGCTGAAGGATCATCCGCTGCGCAAACGTTGAGCATTTTCGGCAGGTGATGGCGAAGAATTCGGATATATTCCCTTGTCCGCGCGCAGAGGACTTGCTCTAAAAAGCTGATGCTGTCGGATGCTATCGGGGCTTTTACTAGGTGCCCAGTAATTTTGGCTTGGTAACTTTCTGCCGATTCTGAACGGACACGATCCGTGGAATACCCTTCCGGCACTACCGAAGCCGGATGCCCGGAAACGAGACCTTTCGGGCTGAACTGACCACCTTCTGGAGTTAAAACAGTGAAGAAACTGCTCGCGGCCCTGACGATGTTCCTGCTTGCCGCCCGCTCACACCGCCGTCACCGCCGCTCAGGCGAAGGACTTTTCGACGATCCGCTTCGGTGTCGACGCCAGCTACCCCCCCGTTTTAATCGAAGGGTTCGGACGGCCAAGCTGGTCGGTTTCGATATCGATCTCGGCAACGAGATCTGCGCGCGCCTGAAGGCGAAGTGCGTGTGGGTGGAGAACGATTTCGACGGCATGATTCCGGCGCTCAAGGCCAAAAAGTTCGACGGCGTGCTGTCGTCGATGTCGATGACCCCGCAGCGCGCCGAGCAGATCGTTTTCTCGAGCAAGCTGTTCAACACACCGACGCGTGGGCAGCGGCATCATGCCGACGGCTGAGAGCCTGAAGAGCAAGAATGTCAGCGTCGAACAGGGCACGATTCAGGAAACCTACGCCAAGACCTACTTGGGCGCCGAAGGGCGTGACGGTCACGCCTTACCAGAATCAGGATCAGGTCTACGCCGATCTGATCTCGGGCCCTCTGGACGCGACGCTGCAGGATGCCGTGCAGGCCGAAATCGGTTTTCTGTGAAGACACCGCGCGGCGCAGACTATGACTTTGCGGGCAAGGATATCGACGATCCGAAGACGCTCGGCAACAGCGCGGGCATCGGTCTGCGCAAGGAAGACACCGAGCTCAAGACGAAGATCGACAAGGCGATCGCCGACATCATCAAGAATGGCACCTACCAGAAGATCGAGAAGAAGTACTTCGACTTCGACGTGTACGGCAGCTAAGCCAGCCACACAGTAGTCCGGAAACGGGCTCCCGAGACGCCGATTTCGGCTAAGATCGAACGTTCAGGCCGACGCCCGCGGACAAAGACACCACGGCGCGGCGCCCTTCCCGAGGCACCACCCGCGCATCCACTGCGCGCGACAACCATGCAAACCAAGACCCATCCGCTCATCTCGCCGACGCTCGGCACCCACCGCGATATCACCAGCTTTCATTACGGTCCCGGCAATGGCGGTCAGAAAATCTACATCCAGTCGTCGCTGCACGCGGACGAACTGCCCGGCATGCTGGTCGCGTGGCGTCTGCGCCGGCATCTGGCCGAATTCGAAAAAGCCGGTAAGCTGCGCGGCGAAGTGGTGATTGTGCCGGTGCCGAACCCGATCGGCCTGAACCAGAACCTGCACGGCAATCAGCTCGGCCGCTTCGAGACCAACAGCGGTGTCAACTTCAACCGCAATTTCTATGATCTCGCTGCGCTGATCGCGCCGCGCATCGAAGCGCGTCTGGGCAAAGACGCAGCCGCGAACAAGCTCGCCGTGCGCGCCGCGATGAAGGAAGCACTCGACGAGCAGACGCCGCACACCGAGCTCGAAGCGCTGCGCCTCGCGTTGCAGAAACTGTCCTATGACGCCGACGTCGTGCTCGACCTGCATTGCGATCTCGACGCCACGCTGCATCTGTACACGAATCCCGACATCTGGAACGAAGTGGAACCGCTCGCCCGCTATCTCGACGCGCAGGCGTCGCTGCTGGCGCTGAATTCGGTCGGCAATCCGTTCGACGAAATCCACAGCTTCTGCTGGTCCGACCTGCGCCAGAAATACGGCGAGCGCTTTCCGATTCCCAATGGCGGCATCTCCGTGACGGTGGAATTGCGCAGCCAGCACGACGTGTCCTACGAACTCGCCGAAAAGGACGCGCAGGGCATCGTCAACTATCTGATCCAGCGCGGCGTGATTGATGCGCCGGCTCCCGCGCAGCCGCCGCTCGCCCATGCTGCGACGCCGCTTGCGGGCGCCAAGCCGATCGTGACGCCCCTGTCGGGCGTGCTGGTGTTCCGCGCCAAGGTGGGCGCGTTCGTCGAAGCAGGCGAGCCGATCGCCGATGTCGTCGATCCGCTGACGGACACCGTGACCACCCTCGCCTGCACCACGGCGGGCGTGCTGTATGCGCGCCATATCACGCGCTTCGCGACGGCGGGTCTCGAAGTCGCGCGCATCGCGGGCGCGAAGGCGTATCGTACCGGGTCGCTGCTTTCGGCCTGATGTCGGCTTAATGTTGGCCTAAGCGTTCGAGTCAGAAAGCCACCAGGCCGCATTGCGCGGCCACCACCTTCCACGCGTCGCCGGTTTCGCCCCATGTCCGCGTGTAATGCAGACTGCCGGTGAACGGCGCGCTCGCGAAGGTACCGGACAGCGCCACGCGCGTAACCGTCACCGCGAACGTGCCGTACACGCGATGCGCTGCTCCTCCACGTCCAGCCAAGCCGGTCGATGCGTTGCATGCCGTAGCGATGGCCGTTGAGATCGTCGGCCAGCAACGCATCGAGCGCATCCACGTCGGACGTCGTCATCGCCTGCGTCAGGCGCTCTTCCAGTGCGCGGATTCCCTGTTCGTCCATATCGTTTGCTCTCGTCAGATGAGCCGTGAGGATCGCATTCCTGTTGCCGAATGCGCAAGCCATGCGGTTGCGCTAGTGGTGTTGCACCGGAGACATAGTAAAAGGTTTGTGAAAGCGTTGTCACATTTGTTTTTAGTGACCACTACATTTCGCCCCGTCGCTATCACGCACCGCAAGAGCGCGACACATGCAGACACCGCTGAAACCAGCGGCCACACACCGCGAAATCAACAACTCACGGAGCTTGTTTTGAAGAAGAATCTTTTGGCAACCGCCGCTCTCGCCGCCTTTGCCTCGCTCGCCGAAACGACCGCGCACGCGCAGAGCAGCGTGACCCTGTACGGCATCATCATCATCGATGCCGGTATCAGCTACGTCAACAACAGCGCCAGCGTTCCCACGAACGCCAGCAATCACCTCTTCAAGTACGACGACGGCGTGGCGCAAGGCAGCCGTTGGGGCCTGAAGGGTGCGGGAGACCTGGGCGGCGGCCTCAAGGCGATCTTCACGTTGGAAAACGGCTTCAACAGCGGCATGGGCGCGCTCGGCCAGGGCGGCGCTGAATTCGGCCGTCAATACTCGTTCTCGACCGACTACCTTGGCGGCGCGTACTCGGTCGGCGGCCAGACCGCCGCGGGCAACTATGCGTAGCACCTGAGAACGACGTCGACCAACTGACGTCGAGCCGCATCAACAACTCCGTGAAGTGAGCTTCTACGGCGTGACGTTCGGCGCGATGTACGGCTTCTCGAACCAGGCTGGCGCGTTCGCCGGTGCCCCGACGACGGGCACGGGCGCAACGGCCATCACGGGTTCCTCGCGCGCATACAGCTTCGGCCTGAACTACAAGGCAGGTCCGCTGGACATCGGCGCCGCGTACACGGACATCCACTATCCGGGTCAGGCAACGCCGACCTTCAGCACGATGCTCGCGAACATCGCGACCGGCGGCACGAAGGATCTGCGCACTTTCGGCGTCGGCGCGAACTACGCGTTCGGCCCGGCCACGGTCTTCGGCCTGTGGACAAACACGCGCTTCGAGCCGATCACCGGCGGCAGCACGCGCTTCAACGCGTTCGACATCGGCGGCAAGTACGCCATCGTGGCGGCTGGCCTCGGCTATACGTACATGAACGCGTACGACGCATTTGAAGCCCACTGGCACCAGATCGACGCGAGCTTCGACTACGCGTTCAGCAAGCGCACGGACGTGTACGCGCTGGCCGTGTACCAGAAGGCATCGGGCCAGAACCGCAGCGTGGAAACGCAAGCGGCGATCGGCTCGTCGTCGGGCAGCTATTTCGGCACGTCGGGTCTGGGCGAGAACAACCAGCTCGCGTTCCGCGTCGGCATCCGCCATAAGTTCTAAGCATCACGTCTTCGGGAGCGTTCTTCAGGAACGCCCCTTCGAAACGACAACGGGCCGCGTTCATCAACGGCCCGTTGTGCGTTCTTGCGCCCGGCTTCGTTACTGCCCTTCTTGCCGGTTTCTTTGTTGAAGCGCTCGACATAGCGATCCATCAGCTTGCGGATCGAGCGGCCGATCTGCATGTAGTCGCTCTCGTTGAGATTGGCGAGCGACACGCGCCCCGACGGGCCCCGACGGATGCGCCGTGCCGAAGCCGCATCCTAGCAGCAGCACGACGCGCGCGTCCTTCGCCAGTTCGAACAGCAATTCGGACGGCTCCGTGTTCTTCATCACCCATTCGACGAACTCGCGTCCCTGTTCACGTCCGCCGAGATATTCGAGGTCGAGGATCGTGTAGTAGTCAATCTGATTCACGTCGGCCTTTTCGGCGGCATCGAGCGCGACGCCCATCTCGCGGTAGAGCGCCTGCTTGCGGCTGCAGATCAGGCGCTTGAGGGCGTTCTTGTATGCATCGGGCGTCTATAGCGAGAAGAGCGAGAACAGCACCATTTGCACCTGCTGCGGTGTGGACAGGCCCGCTGTATGATTCAGCGCGACGGTGCAGCTGTCGGCCACCAGCCGATCAATGAACTTGAGCTGGTCCGGTTCGGTCGTGATCGACTCGTAACGATGATGCAGCACCGCCTTCTCCTCCTTCGGCAGCTTCGCGAGCAGCGCGTCGAAGATATTGTCCCGATGCGTCGCGATGGTGCCGAACCGCCGCCCGTCGCGCCTAAGTACTTCGAATACGAATAGACCAGGATGGTGTTGCGCCGACACAGCGCGAACAGCGACACGAAGTCGTCGGCGAAGATGCCGTACACTTCGTCGGTCAGCAGAATAAGATCGGGCCGCTCCTTGACGATTTCCGCGATGTGTATTCGAGGCTTTCGTCGTTCATCTTTACCGAGGGCGGATTGCTCGGATTGACGAGGAAGAACGCCTTCACTTTCGGGTTGCGCAGCTTGTCGAGCTCCTTCTTCGAGTATTGCCAGGCGCGTGCTCGACATCGGCATCGAGATTAGACGACCTTGAGCTTGTAGTCATTGAGCGTCGGGATTTCGATATACGGCGTGAAGATCGGCCGTCCGAGCGCAATGGTGTCGCCTTCCTTGATGAGGAAGTTCTCGCGCATCGTGTTGACGATGTAGGTCATCGCGGCGGTGCCGCCTTCGACCGCAAAGATATCGATCTCGCCGGTGAGCGGATATTTGCCGATCATCTCGCGCCGCAGATATTGCCCGACGATGAACTCCGAGAGCTTCAGCATGCGGTCCGGCACGGGATAGTTGCAGGCGAGAATGGCCTCGCACATCTCGTAGAGAAAATCACCCGCACTGAGGCCGAGCTGATCGCGCACGTACGACACCGCGCCCACCAGAAACGATGCCCTCGCACTTCGGAAAACCGCCGACGTCTTCCGGCATGTACGCGAAGGAGCGCTCCGACTCGCGCATCGCGAACAGGCCGAGCTGCCAGAAACCGTGGCGCGGAATGGTCGCGAGGAAGTTCGGATTGCCGCGTCCCTCAGGCGCAACCTCGCAATCGGGCTTACGTTCCACCAATTTTGCGGCGCCGCCCGATGAAACTCGATTATTTTTCGGGGCAGTCGGGCGTCGCCAATCGTTGCGGAATTCGATCCGGAACAGACGAAAAAACAGTGGCCGAAGCCGCTGCTTTTTCGATGCGGCGTCGCGCGATGCGATGGCTTATTCCGCCGTTTCGAGCAGCGGATAATCCGTGTAGCCCTTCGGTCCCGGCGCGTAGAACATCGCCGAATCCCAGTCGTTGAGTGGCGCGTTGACTTCGAAACGGCGCACCAGATCCGAGTTGGCGATGAACAGGCTGTCCCACGCCACCGCGTCCGCGTCGCCGCGCTCGATGATCGCTTCGGCGCTTTCCTTGGTGAAGCCTTCATTGGCGATATACCCGCCGCCGAACATCTTTTTCAGTTGCGGGCCGAGGCTATCCGAGGCTTCGTGCTCGCGTGCCGCGATGAACGCGATCTCGCGCTTGCCCAGTTCCGCACGACATAGCCGAAGGTCTTCTCGGACGATCGCTATCGCCTATCGTGTGTGTGCGCATCGGCGCGCGGCGCGAGATGCGGGCCGACCCGATCCGCGCCCCACACATCGATACATTGATCGACGACTTCGAACAAAAGGCGCGCGATTTTCGATCAGGCCGCCGTAGGCATTCGTGCGCTTGTTGGTGCTGTCCCGAAGGAACTGGTCGAGCAGATAGCTGTTCGCGCCGTGGATTTCCACGCCGTCGAAGCCCGCGCGCTTTGCGTTTTCCGTACCCTTGCGATACGCCGCGACGATGCCCGCGAGTTCGTCGAGTTCGAGCGCGCGCGGCGTCACGTACGGACGCTGCGGACGCACAAGGCTCACGTGACCGCCCGCCGCGCTCGCGCTCGGCGCGACCGGCAACTCGCCGTTCAGGAACACCGGATCGGAAATGCGGCCAACGTGCCACAGTTGCAGCATGATCTTTCCGCCGGCATCGTGCACGGCCTGCGTGACGAGCTTCCAGCCTTCGACCGGTTCGTCCGACCAGATGCCCGGTGTGTCAGCGTAGCCGACACCCTGCGGCGTGACCGAGGTGGCTTCGCTCAGAATCAGGCCC
>JAQFVJ010000035.1 GCA_029439525.1 Caballeronia sp. BR6202001591004 | reverse complement strand
GGTTCGATAAGTGCCCAAAGTTCGTCGAGTATGGGTTAGCCATGTCCCTTTTCGTCGTCGAAACAATGAGCAGGTTAACAGCATTCATCGCGGGTTAACAGCCCTTTCTTCATTTTGTTAAGGGTTCTTCTAAATGGGGCTAAAGGGCCTGGAGTGCTGATGACTGTGTTTTCCGCGTACCGTACGTACGCCGAGCCGCGCGATGCCGACGCAGCGAGCGATGCCGTAAACGGTTCCGTTGCGGACGTCGACAGTGCCGAGGGCGTCGCGCTATCCATCGAAACCTTGCTGAGCGAGGCCGTGTTGCCCGGCCGCCCGCAGCAATGGGCGTGGTATCGCGCCGACGAAACGCTGCATCTCGAAGGCCAGGGCCGTGCGCAACTCGGCTGGCCCGAAAGTATCGTGGAAGCGAAGCTCGAGGCGTGGCTGGCATTGCTGGCCCACGGGCCGCGGCGAAAGCGTGCTCGGCTTGGCTCATCGCACCCGTCGAGCATCGCCACGATACATCGCTGATCAAACTCGCGCGCAGCCTCGGCGAATGCGTTCAGGCCGATGTCCTCGCACGCGCGCAGCTCACCCAGCGCGTGCTGTATGAGATCGCCTATTTCGCCAGTTCGATGCCTGAGCGCGCGGACTTTCTGCGCTGCGTGCATGAACGGCTCGGTCAGCTCATCGATGCCGAAAACTTCTATCTCGCGCTCTACGACCGGAAGACCGGCAAGATCACGTACCCGTATTACGTCGCCGTGATCGACACGGATACGGTCGAAGCCGACAACTTCGATATCCTGAATATCTCGCATCTGTCGATGACCGGCCAGGTGCTCATCAGCGAAAAGCCACTTTTCGTTACCGCGGCCGATATCGTCGCGGCGGAACGCGCGAACCGCTTCTTCTGCATCGGCGACCGCCCCAAGTTCTGGATGGGCGCGCCGCTCAAGCATGCCTCCGACGAAGTGTTCGGCATGCCCGCGATGCAGGTCTACGACGTCTCGCGCATTCGCATTTATAGCGCGGAAGGATCGTGCGCTGTTTCTGGTGGTGGCGCGACACGTCGCGATGGCGCTCGATCGTATTCTTCATCGCGCCAATCTCGAGGAACAGGTCGCACGCGCACTTCGGAACTGTCGAAGCTCAACGCCGCGCTGCGTCACGGCATCACCGAGCGCGAGCGTTCCGAGCACTTGCAGGCCGCGCTCTATCAGATCGCGGAACTGTCGAGCCGGCCCGGCGCGATATGATGGAGTTTTTGCGCAGCCTGCACGGTATCGTCAGCGAGCTGCTGTATGCACGTAATTTCTATATCGCGTTGTTGGAAGGCGAAACGGGCGAAGTATCGTTTCCCCATTACGTCGATGAGATCGTGCCTGAACGTTCCGCGCCGCGTTTCGGTAAGCGCGGCCACGGAATACGTCATACGCGAACGATGCGCGCGCTTGATCGATCATCAGGAAGCGCTGCGTCTGATCGAAGAAGGCGCGTTCGAATTCGAGCACAAGGAAGTGCGGCTGTGTTCATGGCTCGGCATTCCGCTGTTCGACCGCGATGTCGTGGGCGGCATGCTCGCCGTACAAAACTATTTGCCTCTCGTGCGCTATTCTCAGCGCGATCAGGAATTGCTTATTTTCGTCTCGCGTCATATCGACACCGCGCTTTCGCGTCGCCGCGATGCCGAAGCGTTGCACGTCGCGAACCTCGAACTCGAAGCGCGCGTGCAGGCCCGCACGCGCGAACTTGACGATGCCAACACGCGTCTGCTTTATGAAAACTCACACGATGCGCTGACCGGCCTGCCGAACTGCAGTCACCTGATGCAAAGCCTGCGCGGCGCATGGCAGGACTATCAGACGCGCGGCAACGAGCTGTCGGTGATGTTCATCGATCTCGATCGCTTCAAGGTGGTGAATGACAGTCTCGGCCATTACTTCGGCGACATGCTGCTCGTGCAGGCCGCCGCGCGTTTGCGCGACTGTCTGCGTTCGACTGATCTGCTCGCGCGTCTTGGCGGCGACGAATTCGCGGTACTCTCGCCCAATGCGCCGGTGCACGATGCCGTGGCCATCGCCAAGCGCATTCTCGCGGCCTTCGATCTGCCGTTTCATATCGAAGAGCATGTGGTGTTTTCATCGTGCAGCATCGGCATCGTGAGTGCGGACAGCCAGTTTCATACCGAGCCGACCGATTTGTTGCGCGATGCCGATACCACGATGTATCGCGTGAAAAACGCGGGACGTGACAGCTTCGTCGTGTTCAATCAGGAACTGCGTCGCGAGGTATCAGATCAGGTGGAACGCGAAGGCGCGCTGCGTAACACAATGAAGCGCGACGATGAATTGCTGCCCTATTTTCCAGCCAATCGTCGATGTGCAGAGCGGTGAAGTCGTTGCGCTGGAAGCGTTGATCCGCTGGCGTCAGCAAGATGGAACGATGGTGCGGCTCGGCGATTTTTTGCCTGCGGTAAAGGGTTTGAGGTTCATCGGCAGACTCGACCTTTATATGCTCGAGCGCGATCCTTGCTAACGAGAGTTATGCGCACTGGCCACCCGTTCATGTGAAATTGCTCGAGCTACAGCATGACGCGTCCTGAATTCGCGGACGATGTGCTTGCGCTGCTAAGACGTTACCGCGTATCGGCGTCGCGCGCGTGTCTCGAGCTGACCGAAGGCACGCTCGTCGCGGAGCCGGATTTGGCACGGACCATGCAGCGGCTTGCGGATAACGGCATGTCCGTGGTGCTCGACGATTTCGGCGCGGGCTTCTCGTCGCTGAGCTACGTGCATCAGTATCAGTATCAGTTCACCGGGCTCAAGATCGACAAGTCGTTTATATCTTCGAACTCACGACGAGCCCGCGTAGCCGCGCGATCGTACGCGCGATCGTGCGGATGGCGGAATCGCTCAACGTATTGCGCGAAATGGGCGCGGCACAGGCACAAGGCTATTTCTTCGACAAGCCCATGCCGCTCGATGCGCTCACGCGTGCAGCGCTTGCACCGCGCACGGCGTCCAGCGCGATTTTCTAAGGCATTCCGCCCATCGAAGGCGAAATGATGCTTCCCGGCGGCGCGTCAGGCACGTCGGCATCCGGATAAGCGCTGCGTGTCGAAACCGCGGCGTGATTTTTGGCGCACGTTTCCACCGAATCGTTGGCCAGACATTGCTGGAACGCATCGGCGCTCGCCTTGACGTCGAACGTGTAGATGTGGTGTCTCACCTCTACCTTGATCTCGGTATCCGAAAGTCGGCCTGCTGCGATCGTCATAGTGTTCATGGCTCGCTTTTTGATGTCTCGCTCAACTCTGCGCATCAAGCACGCCTGAGCGACCGCTGCGACGGGAACATGCGTTGCTGATTTTCCTACGCCTACGATGACTCGATAAGGAGGCGAACAATGGCACAGCATCCCGCACATGCACAAAACCACCGGCATCCCGATGAACCGCGGCCCGATGAAATCGAACGTGCGCTGAAAGGCGCGGGCTACCCGATGGGCAAGGAAAAATTGCTTGCGCTCGCTAGAAGCAATGGCGCCAATGGGGAAGTGATGGCGGTACTGAACAAGATGAGCGACCGCAATTTTGATAGCGCCGACGCGGTGCTGCGTGAAGCGAATCGCGTGGAATGACGCGTTTGCTAATTGGGGAAATGCAATGGCTAAAGAAGCGACACGACCCGGCAGTAAGGACAAACCGCATGCGCCGGGCGGCAATACAATAATCTGAGCAATATCGATCCCCGGGATCGTAAATAGGGTTATCCCTAAACCGGGCGAGGCGCTCGAACAGGATCCGGTTCATGATCCTGACAAAAGGAGCACATCACCTGACGATTCGGGAAACCGGCCAAGGCCACTATAAATAAATTAATAGCCGGAAAGGTCATTTCCAATGAAAGAAATTGCAAAGTCGCGTTAGCATGAACAAGCGTCGATCTGGGGGTGGCTTTGCACGGCGCTTATGTAAGAGATGAACCGCGCGATGGCTCGACATCCGTCCGGCCGCACATTGCACAAGGAGAATTTATGAAGTGGGAAACCCCCTAGCTTCACCGATATGCGCTTGGGCTTTGAAATCACGATGTACATTGTCACGCGCTAATCGATAAAAAGAAATGGCCGCGATCAGCGGCCATTTGGGCATTTCTTTTTACGCGTGCAATTATGATTTTTTCAGTGTATCCGGAACATCGGGGTCCGTCGAACTCATTCCGCCCTTGCCTGAAGCTTCAGGCCGGTCTTCCGACCCATAAGGCACTTCCGCCGTCTGATGCGGATGCTGGTCGAGACGCCGGTTCTTGGGTTCGACTTCTCCACCGTTCGGCGCGCGCACGCCCTGCTTCGGGTCACTGCCCGTTGCCGCGCCTGGTCCCGGCATATTGCCGAAAGACCCGCCGCCGGTCGCACCGGTTCCTGCGTCGCCCAAGGGCTTATCCGTGCTTTTCTGCTGGTCTGCGCTCGTCGTCTCTCTCCTTGCTAAAGAATTGTGAGATTCACTTATCGACAATGAGCAACGTGCATTCCCTCTTCCTCAACAAATAAAAAAAGCTCCCGCCTTTCAGCGAGAGCTTCGCGCGTGGGAGCCAATGAAAAGCTTAGCCCGCAACCGCTGAACCGATCACCTGATTCGCCACCGCATCCAAAACCTGCTTGACGATACCGACGATCTCATCGACTTCGGCACGCGTCGGCACCAGCGGTGGCGCGAAACCGAGAGTGTCGCCGTGCTGCATCGCACGCGCGATCACGCCGCGTTCAAGTGCAGCCGCCGATACCTTCGGTCCGACCTTCAACGTCGCGTCGAATGGCTTGCGGCTTTCCTTATCGGCCATGAATTCGAGCGCTGCGAGCATGCCTGCGCCACGTACTTCGCCGACGAGCGGATGCGCATCGAACGCCGCCTGCAATTGCTGTTGAAAATACGCACCGACATCCGCGGCATTCTGCGTCAGGTTTTCGCGTTCGAGAATATCGAGGTTCGCGATCGCCGCAGCCGCGCAGATGGGATGGCCCGAATACGTCCAGCCGTGCCCCATCGGCCCATGTTCCTGCGGGCCCTCGATCACATCCACCCTTCTCGCTGACGAGATCACGCCCGACAGCGGCGCATACGCGCTCTTCAGGCCCTTCGCGACGGTAATCAGATCCGGCTCCGTAATGCTGCGCGCTCATCTTCGAACCGAGACGGCCGAAGCCGCATACGACTTCATCGGAAATCAGCAAAATGTCGTGCTTCTTGAGCACTTGCTGGATCGCGTCTCAGTAGCCTTCCGGCGGCGCGGTGATGTCACCCGTGCCCATCACCGGTTCGGCGATCGTGTCCGCGCCTTCCTTCGCAATGAGCTTCTCGAGTTCTTCAACGCAATACGCGGTGAACTACGCTTTGCTCATGCTGGCCGGCGCCTTGCCTAGGGCGGGCAAACCGTATGCGTGACGCGCTCGATCGGCAAATCGAAATTCTGATGGAAGCTCGGCAAACCCGTCAGACTGCCCGTCACGATGCCCGAGCCGTGATAAGCCGCGCTCGCGCGAGATGATCTTCTTCTTGCTCGGACGGCCCAGCACGTTGTTGTAATACCAGACGATCTTGATTTGCGTTTCGTTCGCGTCCGAACAGGACATGCCATAATAGAAATTCTTCATGCCTTCCGGCGACCAGTCGATGATGCGCGACGACAGCTCGATGACGCATCCGTCGAATGGGCTACTACATACGTGTGGTAATACGCGAGCTTCTTCGCCTACTCATAGATGGCCTTGGCCACTTCAGTGCGGCCGTAACCGATGTTCACGCAATAGAGGCCTGCGAACGCGTCGATATAGTTCTTGCCCTGATGATCTTCGATGTGAATTCCTTTGGCGCCCGTCACGATCTTGCCCGGCAGCGCGCCGCTGGCGTGATCGTGCGCGTGCGTCAACGGATGCATGAAGTGCGCGCGGTCTTCAGCGAACAATTGGCTCATGTGCTTCTCGTTTGATCCGGTGATGCGTGTCTTTGAGGATAGTTCGTTCAGGCCGCGCTCGAAAGCGGCAGGCCGAGATTGCCTAAGCAAAAGTATTTTGTTTCGACGAAAGGTTCGAAGCCTTCCGCGCCGCCTTCGCAGCCAAGTCCCGACTGCTTCATGCCGCCGAAAGGAATCGGTGCGCCGGTGAATTTCACGCCGTTGACCGACACCATGGCGAAGTCCAGTCGTCGCACGAGCTGGAAGATCGTATCGATGCGCGTTGCGCAGACGTAGGCAGCCAGGCCGTATTCCGTGTCGTTCGCGCGCGTTATCGCTTCGTCGAGCGTATCGAATGGCGAGACCGCGGAAATGGGCGCGAAATTCTCTTCGTTGTAAATGCGCATGCCTGGGTGAGCGTCCGCAACGACGGTCGGCTCGAAGAACCATCCGCCCAATGCGTGCGGCTTGCCACCAACCGTGATGCGCGCGCCCTTTGCTTTGGCATCATTGACGCGTGCAACGGTCGAATCGAATGCGGCTTGATGCATGAGCGGACCGATATCGACATTCGCCTCGAATGCGTTGCCCACTTTCAAGGCCTTGACTGCTTCGCTATAACCTTCGACGAATTGCTCGTAAATCGGACGTGCGACGAGAATGCGATTCGCAGCGCAGCAATCTTGACCCGACATTTGGGACTTTGCTCCTACGGCGACGCACACGGCCTGTTCGAAGTCTGCGTCTTCCGTCACGATGAACGGCGCGTTGCCGCTTAATTCAAGCCCGAGCGTTTTGATGCCCGATGCCGCCGCTGTCTTTGCGACAAGTCCGCCGACGCGCGTCGATCCGGTGAAGCTCACCGCGCGCACGCGTGTATCGCTGACGAGAGTTTCCATCGCCATTTGCGGCTCGCCGATCACCACATTGAACACGCCCGGCGGAAAGCCCGCTTCCTCTGCGAGTTGCGCAAGCGCGATTGCGGAAAGTGGCGTTTTGTGTGCAGGTTTGACAACGACCGTGCAGCCGGCTGCCATTGCCGCGGCCGCTTTACGCGTAATCATCTCGACTGGGAAATTCCACGGCGTGATGAGTGCGGCCACGCCGACCGGCTCCATGACCGTGCTGAGATGCGCGTCATCGATATGCGTCGGCACGGTGCGGCCATCGAGTCGCTTCACTTCGTTTGCAAACCATTCGACGAAACTCGCCGCATAAGACAATTTCGCCACCGGATTCGGCAAGCGGCTTGTCTTGCTCGAGCGACAAAATGCCGGCGAGGTCCGCCTGATGACGCATGATGAGTTCGTGCCAGCGCAACAGCAATGCGCTGCGCTTTTGTTGCGGCACCCAGCGCCACGATTGCAAGGGAAAGGCGCGATCGGCCGCATTGACGACCGGAACCGATGTGGCGCTATCGCTATGAATTCAGCGGCCGTCGACATAACAAAGTGATTTGAAGAGAACGGGATGACCGAGCAACATGTTTGCGTCTCCGCTAAGAAGTGCATTCGATACATCCACTTTAAGGCGCGAGCGGCTTGTGAATTTTTTGTTATCGAGCGATGGCGTTGCGGTTTTTTTTTTCTGTTTCGACGCGTTACGCTTGCTGCTTTTCATCAACCCAGTTAGGCGGTCCATCCGCAACGTTCTTGACCACTTTGGTGACGATATAAGTGAAATATCACTCGATGCCCAGTTCCTCGACAAGCAGCGAATCGATGAAACGCTGATAGTGATCGATATCGCGCGAGACGACGTGCAGCACATAATCCACACCGCCGCCAGTTGCATAGCATTGCGCGATTTCCGGCGCCGCCATCACGCGCTCTTCGAAGCGCCGCATGTCCTGCGCGGTATGCCGCGACAGCGTGACTTCGAGGACAATGCGGCTGCCCTTGAAGACAGCTGCCCAGTCGACATCCGCGCGATAGCCCGTTATAAGCCCGCTTTCCTCGAGCTTTTTCACGCGCTCCTAGGCTGCGAGATCGAAAGATTGACCTCTTCCGCCAGGCGCGATTTGGTGATGCGGCCATCTCCCGAGAATATGCGAAGAATGGCCAGATTGTAGCGATCGAGTTTGATCAATTAAGCGGACACCGGTATGTTGCGCCCCACGATATCGGCGACTACGGTCACCGTATCGCCGTCTGCACGAGTCCGGGAAAATGACGCGCCGCCAGAAAACCCGCGCGTTTCGCACGATATTCGACCGGCGCCGCGCCCGTGCGCGGGATGTCATACACGCGAGCAAGAGAACGTCGCCTGCCTGCACGTTATCCCCTAAATCACGGCACATTTCGAGCAAACCGGTGTGTTCGCTCGTCGTATAGCAGTCGCCGTCCGGCATGTCAAGCAAGATCGTCGTGCGCGCCTCGCCGCCATTCACCACATCCTTTTCGATGATGCCCGCATATGCGAGAAAACCATACACGCCGCGCTCCGCGACGCGGGCGCTTTTGCAGTCGATGAACTGCCGCCGAGTTCCGTGGATACAAAGACCTTGCCCGCTTCTTCGGCCGCGCTGTCATAGAGACTCACGCTATCCAGCTCGAGCATGCGCATCGAATACGGGACGCCGAATGCGCGCATCGTGGCCTCGCAACGCGATTGCTGCGTCGCATCGTTCAATATATGAATCGCCGCCAACGGCAAAAAATCCAGCGTGCGGCCGCCCGCGTGAATGTCGAGCACGTAATCGGCAAGCGGCAACAAATGCCGCTGAAAATAATCCGCGATCTTTTCCGTCACCGTGCCGTCCGGCTTACCGGGAAAGGCTGCGGTTAAGATTGCCCGCATCAACCGGCGAAGTGGGCGTGCCCGCGCGGAACGCGGGATAGTTCATGAACGGCACGATGATCACACGGCCGTTCACGTCGTTTGCCTTGAGCATCGATGCGAGCTTCGCCAGCGCGATCGGCCCTTCGTATTCATCACCGTGATTGCCGCCCGTGAGCAGCGCGGTCGGTCCATTGCCGTGCTTGATCACGGTGACGGGAATCATCACCGCACCCCAGGCCGAATCGTTGCGCGAATACGGTAGCTTGAGAAAGCAGTGCTGTTCTCCGTCGGCGTCGAATTCGACGGTCGGGCTGATCGGTGACGCGCGCATCGTACTACTGCTTCACGAACAATTTGCGAGGCGTATTGCAAAAGGTCTCGACGCCACGCTCGGTAATCAGAATGCTTTCCGTGATTTCAAGGCCCCAGTCGTCACCCGGCATGAAGTGGAACGTCATGCCGGGTTCGAGGACGGTCTTGTCCCCGGGACGCAGGCTCATGGCGCGCTAACTCGCGCCGATCCGATAACCGCAACGGCTGTCCTTCTCGATGCCGCATTTACGCAGCACCGCAAAGAAAACGCGTTGGCGATGTCTTCGGTTTTGTTGCCGGATTTGGCCTGCGCAAGGCCCGCTTCGATCCCTTCGATGACCACCTTCTCGCCTTCAATGAAATGCTGCGGCGGCGTGCCCAGATAAACCGTGCGCGACTGCGGGCAGTGATAACGTCTGAAGCAACCAGCGATTTCGGAGAATGTCCGTGCATTTGCAGTGAATTTCGAATCGTCCCAGGTCAGATGCGGCGCGGCGGCATCGGAACCCGTCGACAACAGCGCCACGATGGCGGAGTAATCGCCACCATGATCTTCCACGCCGGTAATGCCCGCTTCGTAGATATGCGCGACGAGATCGCACTTCTTCATGCCGGGTTCGACCTTGTCGAGAATACGCGCATGCATCTTCTCGAGGATACGCGCCGCCATGCGCATATATTCGATCTCGCGTGCCGATTTCACCGCGCGCTGCCAGTTGACGAGCGCAGTGGCATCAACGAACTTCGCGTGGGGCAAATGCTGCGTAAGCGACGCATAAGCCCTGGCGCTGATGTAGTAGTTATCCATTTCCACGCCGATGCGCTTCTTATCCCAACCGCGCGCGGCGATGACTTCCGCCGACAGATAATCCATCGGATGACGCACTTGCAACTGCACATTAATAAATATACTATGTTATATTTTCATGCTTCATAAACGCCGTAACGCTTCGCGCCATTGGCATCTTGAGCGCGTCCCGTACCACACGGGCTTGCCGTCCATCGCCAGCAGCACGCATTGATGCACGTAGAACGACCAGCCGTCGTAACCGGTCAGCTACGCCATGTGGTCGGGTCAGTCACGATCAGCAGATCGATGCCGGCCGCCTTCATGGCGCGGCGAGTTTCGCTATGCGCGCCTCGTATTCGCTACGCTCGAACGCAAGGCGTGGTATCACGGCAACCTCGGTGTTCCTGTGTTGCGTGGTTTCAGACATCGTCCCCTCTTCAGAGCGTCACGTCGTTGTGGAAAATGGTTCCTGCCTGGGCCGCCCGAGCACGTTGCAGGCGAGCGTCGCAATGGCCGTGTCCTGCGCGCCGGTGCCGTTCAGATCGCACACGGTGATTTCATCGTCGTTGGTGCGGCCCGCGGCTTGCTGCGCGATGACCTGTCCGAGTTCGACGAACATCATGTTGGCCGTCACCGCACCTGCATCGATTGCGTGATGCAACTCTCCTAGCACGCGCGTTTGCTGAATGCGGTCGCAGACATATAACGTGCCTTGGTGAATACGTCGGGTGCGATTTCGTTTTTATGCTCGGCGTCCGATCCCATTGCGGTGATGTGCAGGCCGGGATGCAGATCCCGCGCGTGAATCAGCGGCTCGCGGCTCGGTGTCGTCGTGCGATATCCGCGCGTTCGATCGCATGGCTCACGCTATCGGCCACTTCGCAAGGCAGGCCGTCGGCCTCGTAATCGCGCGCATAGTGCAGCGCCCGCTCTTGCTCGCGTGCCCACACGGTCACATGTTCGATATCGCGCACGCGTCTCAGGGCCTTCAATTGCAAACGCGCCTGCTCGTCCGCGCCGATGATGGCCACGCGCTTCGCATCGTGTCTTGCGAACCAGCGAGCAGCCACCGCACCCGCTGCCGCCGTGAGATAACTGTTGTCGAGCAACACGGCTTCGGTCAAACCCGTGCGCGCCGACAGCACGAGCATGAGTCCGTTGAGACTCGGCAGGCCCAGCGAAGGATTGCCACAGTAAATTGGGCCGCTCTCTTGAGAGTGGCCCAATTCGCTTCAGAGCGTCGCGTTATCCGCGATGGCCTCAGCCGTTGTGATAACGTTGTTGTAGCCCGTGTGATTCCAGCGACCGCGTAGTCGTGGCGATAGTCGTCGTGCCAGCGCGGCGCATCATGGCGCCACGGTTCGCGATACACTGGCGCGGCAGGACGAACATAAACCGGTGCCACATAGAGGCGGGTGCCGAGCGACACGCCGATGTGCAGATCGCTATGGGCCTGAGCAACGCCGACTGCGCCGATTGCAAGGCTGGTCGCAACAAGCCTATGGGTGACGATGCGCTTCATGGTTGTTCTCCTTTGAGGCGACGTTGTCTGTCGCATGAGTCCAATGTAGGCGCCGGTTTACACGCTTCGACGACTTGTTACCGTTTGTAAGATTTTCGTAATGGTTTATGAAGCGGTATCCGATCTGGCGAAAAGTCATGAAAGCCTTCGCTGGCGGGCGTCTCAGGAAGTGTGCACCTTTACGCCCGATGTCATACCGAAAATAGTAAGCAGGCTGCGTAATTATCGATTACATTTGTCTCGCGGTTTTAATCAGACGAGGCCGCGCGCGTGGCGAAAAAATAAAAAAACGGGCGCACGAGGCGCCCGTTTTTTATGTGGCGGCGTGAAGCCGGGCAACGCTTATTAACGCTTACTTCTGGCGAGTCAGGCTCGGATACAGCAAGCCCGCGACGATCGCGCCGATGATCGGCGCAATCCAGAACAGCCACAGTTGATCGAGCACCCAGCCGCCGACGAACAGCGCCGGACCCGTCGAGCGCGCCGGATTCACCGACGTGTTGGTAACGGGAATCGAGATCAGATGGATTAGCGTCAGGCACAGGCCAATGGCGATCGGCGCGAAGCCCTTCAGCGCGCGCTCATCGGTGGCGCCCAGGATGACGAACAGGAAGCAGAACGTCATCACGACTTCGGAGACGAGCGCGGCGACCATCGTGTACTGGCCCGGCGGTGCTCGCCGAAAGCTGTTCGCCGCGAAGCTGCTCGTGACCAGATCGAAGCCCGGCGCGATCAGCGACAGCACCCCCATGCGCCCATCGTCGCGCCAACCACTTGCGACGATGTACGGCACGAGATCGCGCACCGGGAAGCGGCCCGCTGCCGCCAGACCGATGCTCACAGCCGGATTCAGATGGCAACCGGACACGTGGCCGATGTCGAACGCCATCATAGCACGGTCAGGCCGAAGGCCAGCGAAACGCCTGCCAGTCCGATGCCGACATGAGGGAAAGCGGCGGCGAGCACGGCGCTTCCGCAACCGCCCAGCACCAGCCAGAAAGTACCGAAAATTTTAGCGCCCAGGCGCTTCGACAAATGCATGATTTTGCCTACGTGAGAAGAGTGAACAACCGTTGAATTGACACAAGAGCGCCATGCTCCCGCGGAGCGCAGTTTAAAGTTCGCTCTTTCTAAAATCTGTCAAAAAAGGTCGATCGGCGCCTACTAAGTTGTTACGATTATCGGGCAGAAACTTGGGAATTTTCTGGAATCTTGTTTCGAAAATCGAAACGTCTGGTCCTACAAATCAAGCGCGCGAAAAAAATGCCGCCCGGTGTCGGGCGCAAGAGGGGTAAAGCAGGGGTGATACGGATGACTCGGTGTTGGCTCAGTGCACATGCACAGTGTTAGCCCACGGCGACCTGACGCAACACCGGACGCTTGGCAGCCTGCAGCATGGCCGTGTAGCTGTCGACGTAGTTCTGGGCCATCATCGTTGAGCTGAAGCGACGCTCGAACTGCGCGCGGATTTTCGTGCGGTTCAATTCACCGATGCGATGGAGTGCGCCCACCGCGCCCGGCACGTCTTCACAGATGAAGCCCGTCACACCGTGGTCGATCACTTCCGGCACCGAACCGCGATTGAACGCGATCACCGGCGTGCCGCAAGCCATCGCTTCGATCATCACCAGGCCGAACGGCTCGTTCCAGAGCAGCGCCTTGGCGCCTGAGAGGAATTCCGGCTTCTGCGCCTCGTTGATATCGCCGATGAATTCGACGTTCGCGTCGGCCAGCAGCGGCTCGATCGTGGTCTTGAAGTATTCCTGGTCGACCTTGTCCATCTTGGCGGCGATCTTCAGCGGCAGACCGCTTTGCGCCGCGATCTTGATTGCGAGGGCGGCGCGCTTTTCCGGGCAGATGCGGCCAAGGAACGCTAGGTATTCCGGCTTCTTGTGCGGCTACGGCGTCAGCAGAGCCGGCGGCAGGCCCGTCAACCAGTTCGCTTGGGGCAGCGGTTCGCGCTGGTTGTCCGAGATCGAGATCACGTTCGCCTTGGTGAACGTGTTGAAGATCGGCTGCAGTTCCGGCAGGTCGAGACGGTCGTGCAGCGCGTCGTTACGAACGGCGTATCCATCTGCGTGAACAGCGGGAACGGCATGTAGTCGAGGTGGAAGTGCTGCACGTCGAACTCGTGCGCGCGGCGGCGGACGAGTTCGAGCAGCAGCATGTGGCGAGCGCATCGCGGATGGTCGGGTCGAGACGCAAGGCGCGTGGCCACGCCGCTTGGAGCGTCGCCTTGGTTTGCGAATCGCCGCTTGCGAACAAGGTTACATCGTGGCCGAGGTCGATCAAGGGATCGGTTAGATACGACACGACGCGTTCGGTGCCGCCGTAGAACTTCGGCGGGACGGCTTCATACAACAGTGTAATTTGTGCGATTCGCATAACGTGACTCTCCTTATTGGTTCAGGCCATTGCAGTCACGCTTCGGTCGAGCGCTTAAGAATGCCATTCGGGCGAGCCGCGTGTGGTTGAGACGTCGCCCGAGATCGGCCCGGAAAAAGAAATGTTCGCGACCGGGTTATCCCTTATTCATTATCGGGATCGAGACTGTGTCGGGATCGAGAGCGGCGTTTCACGTCATTTTTCAATCGCTTATCGTTGTTACAGCGCGAAACAACTGCTGTTACGAAATCAAAAATTACACCAATTTCGGCGATAGAAGCGGATATGACGCCCTGACCGAGGTCGCGGAACAGGCATACGCAACGATGAGCCTGACACCCGAAAATGCTGCCTGAGCGCCAGCGGACGGCGCATCGGACTCAAGCAAAAGCGTGCACATGCCCGTGCAGGGGGCGAAATTTCAACGTAAGCTATTAAGTCAGACTAGACGAATAGCCGCCGATATTTCATTTCCGTTCGGTTCACGACGATCTGCGTTGCCGTGTAAGAAATATTCCTACACGATGTTGCGCGTTTTTCCGTCGCGAACTCGGGATATTTGTCCGATGGATAACTGCGAAAGCCTCACCGACAATGGCCCCGACATTCGAGCGGGACCGGAATCGCCACTTTGCCTTGCGCAAAAGGCGTCTCCGAGCAAACGTTTCCTGCCTGGCCTAACCAGCCAAGTACCGACTCCGGGAAAAAATGACCACCATCAATGCGGCTACGCTCGCGGAAATCCGCCAGGTGAACCTGTTGTCGTACCTGCTTCTCGCGCAGCGTCTGCTTCACGAAGACCGGTGTCGCGGCGATGTACCGGCTGGACCTGTCCGAACAGGTTGCCCAGGTGCTCGGCTTGCTCACGCTCGCGCAGGCGGCGAAGGTAGCGTCCTCCAGCCATTTGCTGTGCCGCTTCCGCTTCGACGATCACACCATCCTCGCGACGCTCGCCGACAAGGACAAGAGCGCCGCGCATGCCCACGCCGCGATCCTTCTCGCGGACGGCCCGATCGGGCAGATCCGCTGAGCGCCTCTGCCCGTCCCCTCGTCCGGACGCCCGCGCCCGCTCGCAGAAGCGTGGTTGCCGGGATCCGCGAAATCACCTTGGCGATCGAGCTGATCGAACTGGGGGGCGCGTCGCTGCTCAACGGCATGCTGCCGTATTCGACAGACTGGTTCATGACGTGGCAGCCGAACATCCATTCGTCGCTGTTTCATGCGATCTATCGGTTCATCGACGAGCATCGCGACGCGGCGGGCTGCATCGCCGAGCAGGCGATGATTCAGGTGATCGTCAAAAGCTACCGTCTCTATCTGGAGCACATGGCGCTTACGGCGACGAGCCGGTGCTGTCGCTCACGCGCGCATGGACGCTGGTGCGCTACTTCGATTCGGGGATGCTGCAGACCAATACCTGCACGCGCTGCGGCGGGCGTTTCGTCGCGTACGCCGACCTTCGGCCGGGTTACGTGTGCGGCTTGTGCCAGCCGCCGTTGCGGGCCAGCAAGACCAAAAAGCCGTTCTCCGCCGACGGCGCGCCAGATCGCCGCGTGATCGCGGCCCGATTGCGTCCAGACCGCGGCCTGAAAGCAAAAATAAGCACGGTTGCGCCATTTGGTCGCAGCCAGTCCCCGCGCGGGTTTAACCGTTTGCGGACCGTCCGACCGTCCCCCAAAGTTTTTTTGCCCGAGTGCCGTAAACCCACTTAACCGCGGTCATCCCGCATCAAATTTCTGAGGTATCGCCCGTGCTGACTTTCGTTAGTTCGCTCGTGACATTGTTGTCCGTCTTCGGCGGTTACGCGCTCGAAGGCGGGCAGCTTGGCGCGCTCACTCATGCAACCGGTCGAGATTCTGATGATCGCGGGCGTCGGTCTCGGGACGTTTATCCTCGGCAACAACCTCAAGACCATCAAGGCAACGATGCGCGTGCTGCTGCGTCTATTGACAAAGAACGTGTACGGGCCTGCTCTACGTCCTGCTGCTCGCCAAGGCGCGCAAGGGAAGGCACGCTCGCGCTTGAAGCCGATATCGACGATCCGCACAAAAGCCCGCTCTTCAACCAGTACCCGAACATCTTCAACGACCATCACATCGTCGAATTCATGACGGGTTACCTGCGCATCGTCGACCGCCGCGTGTAACTGCTGCGCGGCGCTGTCCAGCACCGATAATCCGAGACGATACCGTCCTGCACTTGCTGGAAGGCGTTAAGCACGGTTTGCCGATACGACGCTTCGGTCGCGCGATAGCCCTCGCTCGCGAAATCTTCCGCGGCGGCGCAGCGCCCGCCATCGAATACGACCTGGCTCGCCATCGTGCCGGTGCTCCACAACAGGCTCGGCGCGGAAATCAGATTGGCGAACGATGTGCTTTCCCAGCCGATGCTGCCATTCAACGTGAGGCTTGGAAAAAACGCCGCGTTCGCGCCGCCATCGCGCGTTCCGCCGATGCGACGTCGGGCCGGCGCTGCAGCACGTCGCTCGGCACGCATAGCGGAATCGGCGGAATAGCGCGCGGTGAGATCGGGAACAAGCGCGAACTGCGGCGCGGGGTGCCGACCAGTGCGGCGATCGCATGTTCGTATTGTTCGCGCTGGTTCACGAGCAATTGCGCCTGCACGCGCGTTGAATCGAGTTGCGATTGCTGTTGCAGCACGTCGAGGCCGGACACCGCGCCGAGACTGTGCTGCGTCTGCACGTAGTCGAGGGCCTTCTTTTGCAGATCGACGGAACGGTTCAGTACGTCGATTTCGGCATCGAGTTCTCGCATCGAGAAATACGCATTGGCGAGATCGGTGGTGAGCACGAGGCGCGCATTGGCAAGATCGTCGCGCGATTGCTCGGCGGATGCCTGCGCGCTTTCCACTTCGCGGCTAATACGGCCGAACAGATCGACATCGTAATTCACGGTCGGCGCGAGCTTGATGTCGTTCTGCACTGTGGTCTGACTCGGCGTCGCGTAGTTGGTCACGGGCCGGTTCTTCGAAATGCGCAGACGCGATGCCTGCGCACCGAGGTCGACTTCGGGAAGGCTGAGCGCGGATAGTCTGCGCGAGCGCGTGCGTTTCCAGATCGTTCAGCGTCGGATCGTAGAAGCCGCGCCACCAGTCGAGCGCGAGCGGCGCATGCGACGGCTCGCCGACGCGCCAGAACGAATCGGTCTTCCATGTGGGTAGCGCATCGGCGACGGGACGCTTGTAAATCCGGCCCGACCGTGCAGGCCGCGAGCATCGACGACACCAGTGCGATGACGGCTGCGCGTTTCATGATGCGGCCTTTGTATCCGATGCGCCGTGCTGCGGGCCTTGCTTCGAAGGCGGCACAATCATCACATGATCGCTGTCCGCAATCGAATCGCTCGGGTTGGTGATGACCTTATCGGTCGGCTCGATCCCGCTCTCGATTTCGAGCGTCTGCCCGAGGTCCTGCGGGATCACGATCTTGTGAAGCCGCACATGCCCGTCCTTGTCGACGACGGCGAGGCGCGGACCTTCCGCGCGGAACAGCAGCCCATCGCCCGGGACCATCAGACGTGCGTGCGCTACCGACGGCACGGCGACCTGCACATACGCGCCGGGACGCAGACGTCCGTCGGGATTCGGCAGGCGCTCTTCGAGTTGCAGCGATCGCGTGGGCATGTCGATCGCGCCGGGAGGAACATGCGTGATCTGCCCGTGGAATTGCTGTCCCGGCAACTCGGCCTGCGTAACGACGACATCCTGTCCGACCGATACGTTCTGCGTATACGCCTGCGGCATCTGCACGAACAAGCGCAACGGATCGGGCTGCGCGAACGCAAAGAGCGCGCGGCTCGTGCCGCTGCCTGCATCGATCAAATCGCAAACATCGACATTGCGTTGCGTGACCACGCCCGCGAACGGCACGACGATGCGCTTGAACGATTCGAGCTGACGCAGCCGCTTGACGTTGGCATCCGCCGCCGCGAGATTGGCGACGTCATGGTTGTATGTGCTTTGATGTTCGTCGAGCTTCTGCTGGATATGCGTATCGACGTTGCCCGGAATCATGCGGATTTTCTTCATCAGGTTAATGTTACTGATGGCCTGAAAATTCGCCTCCTGATTCTGGCCTTGAATCTGCACGTCGATGGCCGCGGGCAGACCGAAGTTCAGAATCTGCGTGACGATATCCGCCGGCTGAAAGAAAAACTCCGTGCCAGGAAAGAGCTTCGGCAGACGCGCGCGCAATTCGTCGATGTAGGTCTGCGTCGGGTTGTGGTTTTCGTTCAGCGGGACCTGAATCTCGCCGTCGAGCGTGCCGATGGTGCCCGCGTTGCTATACGATAAATTAACGTCGCTATACGGCAAGCCTAGGTTGTCGAGAATGGTCGAGAGCTGATCGCGCGGCACCACTTGCCGCACCACCTTTTCCACTTCGTCGTCGGCGAGGCGCGCGGTTTCCTCGATGCGCGTACCCGTCGGCGTGCGCATGTGCATGCGGATATCGCCTGCATCGACGGTCGGGAAAAAGTCTTCGCCGAGCACGAACACGAGTCCCGCCGATACGACGCAAAAGCCCAGGAAGATCGTCGCGTACAGACGGCGCTTCACGAGCAGCGTGCTCAGAATCACGATATACGCGCCGTGCATACGCTCGAATCCGTGATCGAAGCGGCGATGCAGCCGCATGAAGAGATTCGGCTTCGCGTGTGCATCGGGTGCGTGCGCGCGTGGCCCATCAGCAGCATCGCGAGCGTCGGTACTAGCGTACGCGACAGCACGCAGGACGCGAGCATCGCGAACACCACGGCTTCCGCGAACGGCACGAACAAGGAAGCGCGCGGCGCCCGTCAGAAAGAACATCGGCACGAACACGATACAAATGCACAGCGTCGATAACAGCGCAGGCACTGCGATTTCGTCCGCGCCTTCGAGAATGGCTTCGTGCAGATCGGTGCCCATATGCAGATGCCGCTCAATGTTTTCGATGGTTACCGTCCGATGGTCACCGTCGCGTCGTCGACGAGAATGCCGACCGCGAGCGCGAGACCGCCGAGCGTCATGATGTTGATGGTCTGCCCGAGCGCGTACAGCGCGATCAGCGCCGAGAGAATCGACAACGGAATCGACACCGCGATGATGCAGGTGCTGCGCCAGTTGCCGAGGAAGAGCAGGATCATCGTGGCGGTCAGCGCAGCCGGGATCAGCGCTTCGCGCATGACGCCCTGCACGGCGGCGGCCTTCACGAAGACGGACTGATCGAACAAGGCGGTGATCTTGACGTCCTGCGAGAGCTGCGAACGCGCCTGCGGCAACAGTCGCTTGAGCGTGTTGACGATCGACAGCATGGATGCGTCGCCGTTCTTGAGGATCGATATCAGCACGCCACGCTGGCCGTCCTGACGCACGATGTTGGTCTGCGGCGAAAAGCCGTCGCGCACGTACGCCAGCGCAAGTAAGTTGTCGCGCCGTTTATGGTGCGCACCGGTATGACCCGCGACTGTCGCGGACGAGCCGTTCATGTTCATCGTGTATTCCTTCGGGCCGATCTTCGCCGTGCCGGTCGGCAGAATCAGGTTCTGCGCGTTCACGGCCTGCACGACATCGGTCAGCGCCAGGCCCTTGGCGAGCAACACGCGCGCGTGTCGAGACCGACGGAAATCAGGCGCGTCTTGCCGCCGTACGGATACGGCACGGCAGCGCCGGGAATCGTCACGAGCTGCGGGCGCAGGAAATTGAGCGCGGTGTCGTTGAGCGGCTGTTAGGATTCTTGCTGGCTCGACAGGCCTAGCTGGATCACCGGAATGCTCGACGCCGAATAGCTGATGACGAGCGGCGGCGTCGCGCCTGGCGGGATCTGCTTCAACTGCGCCTGTTCCACCGCGACCGTCTGCGCGATGGCGGTCTGAATGTTCCCCGTGGGCTGCAAGAACAGCTTGATGATCGCGATGCCCGGCAGCGACTGCGATTCGATGTGCTCAATATTATTGACGGTGGTCGTCAGACTCCGTTCATTAACCGAGATGATGCGGTTAGCGATGTCCTGCGACGACAGGCATGTTGATTTCGGGCAGCACGTCCACCAGCGTCGTCAAAAGGACAAAGGGCATAGCAAGCACTATCATTATGGCAATCACGAATGACGTGAAAGCGCATAGCAAGAAAAGCGCGCTGTGGAGAGCGCGCATCGTAAGGCGGAAATGTAGGCGTTACTTCAGATAGCTTTCGGCGTTGGGCGCGAGATTCGGCCCCGTCCAGCGCGATAAACGATGCTCGCGCTGGTGATGATGCCTTCCCTCTGATCGAGAAAACTGCCGGGATATTGCGCGTCGTGTTCGGATGGACGATATCCTGTGCGTTCCGCACGCACAAGGTTTTCCTTGACCTGTTGACGCGTGAGCGGACCGTTATCCGTTTGTGCGATAGCGACGAGCGGCGTTAAGGCGAGTGCAACGACAGCAATGCGCATGACTGGCTTCATGACGAACTCCTCGTGCAAGTGCTTAAGGAACGCGGTCCGTCACATGAACGCGATGCTTCCGATGCAAGGTTCGACGGCCGCGAGCACGATTGGTAGAGTCGCGACGGCACAGCAATTAGCCTACGCCGTTCATTGCTCGAATGAGCGCGATAGCGCCTGAATCATGCCTGTGCGGATGAGAAGTGAAGCCACGCGAGACGGCACGCGTCTCGCGCCAGATGCGATACGGCTTTACTGCGGCGTCTATCCCGCCGGCGTCGTTGACATCGTGCGTCCCGAAGAAGACGAGCCATCATTGGTCGATGCGCCGTAGGCGTTCTGCTGGCCCACCTTGGCTTCGGCGGCCTGGATATCGCTCGGATAAAACGCATCGCGCTCGGACGGGTTGTAGCCTGCCTGTTCGACGCGTTGCAGATCGGCTTTGACCTGGGCGCGGGTGAGTCCGTCGCTTTGTTGTGCAAGCGAAGCGAGCGGGGTCGCGCATAGCGCAACGATGGCGAGGCGGGTTACGAGTTTCATGGCGAACTCCTTGATGCAGGTGAAGGATGAACGCGGCGTGCGGATACGCAATATGCGGCCTTGCACGGCCATCACCGCCACGATTGCGATTCTATTTGTCGTACCGTGACGACATGCTGGCGTACACATGGCGCTTCGGTCATGCAGCCTGCCTGTGAAGCGCGATACTCGGTGATAGACTCGCCTGCTCGATTCGCCCTGTAAGAAGCGGCAAAACAATGGCTCGACACGCGTTCATTCGAAGCCGACGATTCGCCCCAAAAAAAGCTCTCACTTTGCATTCGGAACCCTAAATTGCCCTTCAAACTGCCGACCACCGCTACCGCGCCGTTCTGTCCATCGGAAGTCAAAGGCTCCGTTGCCGTTGCGACGGGCGCGCCGTTCTGGAAGAAGATCCTGCAATTCGCGGGGCCGGGCTTGCTCATTTCGATCGGCTACATGGACCCGGGCAACTGGGCGACCGATATCGAAGCAGGCTCGCGTTACGGCTATGACCTGTTGTTCGTCGTGGTGCTGTCGAGCCTCGTGGCAATGGTGCTGCAAATCCTGTCGATGCGACTCGGCATCGTCACCGGAAAGGATCTCGCGCAGCTTTCGCGCGAGCGTTATTCGAAGCCCGTCGCGAACGGGCATGGGTGTTGGCGGAACTGTCGATCATCGCGTGCGATCTCGCCGAAGTGCTCGGCGGCGAGATCGCGTTTCACTTGCTGTTCAGCGTGTCGCTGCTATGGGGCGTGATACTCACCGCGTTCGATACGCTCATCGTGCTCGGGCTTAAGGGCAAGAATTTCCGCGATCTCGAAGCCATCATGCTCGGGCTGATCGCGACCATCGGCATGGGATACATCGTCGAACTCGCGCTCGTGAAGCCGCATTGGCCGGCGGTGGCGGCAGGGCTGGTGCCGTCGCTCAGCACACTATCTGAGCGCGAGCCGCTGTATCTCGCCATCGGTATTTTCGGTACCATGTTGATGCGGCATAACCTTTATCTGCATTCGTCGATCGTGCAGACGCGCGTGGTGCATCGTGATCAAAAGAGCCTTGCTTCGGCGATCGGTTTGTCGCGGCTCGATACGATCGAGTTTCTGATTCTCGCGCTGCTCATCAACGCGGCGATCCTGATTCTCGCGGCGTCCGCGTTTCATGCGACAAGGCATACGCAAGTCACCGAAATCGAAGATGCCTATAATAAGCTGCTCGCGCCGATCGTCGGCACCGGACTCGCAGCCATTCTGTTCGCGGTGACGCTGTTCGCATAGGGGCAAAGCTCGACCTTCACCGGCACCATCGCCGGGCAAGTCATCACGGAAGGCTTTTTGCAGCTCAAGATTCCATGCTATCAGCGACGCTTCATCACGCGCGCGCTGGTCCCGGCCTTGATCGGCGTATATGTGATGGACAACAGCGCAGTCGGCAAGCTGCTGGTCGCGAGTCAGGTTGTGCTGAGTCTGCAGTTGCCGTTCGCGCTGTATCCGCTGATTCGCATGACGGGCGATCGCGGACTGATGGGCGAGTTCGCCAATGTAACCTATATGAAGGTGCTCGCGTGGTTGCTGTTCGCCGTAATCAGCGCGGCGAATCTCTGGCTCGTGGTGCAGTCGGTGGGTGAGTGGCGTTCTTGATTTCTTGAACCGCAAATAAAAAAACGCCATGCACTCACGAAAGTGCATGGCGTTTTGCTTGCAGAAGAACGCGCTTTATTTGACCACCGAAACCGGCGGCGTCGATTTTGCCGCGACCGCAGCGGGAATCGTGGCTTAAAGCGGCAATGCATCGTCGACTGTCGTGCGACCACCGTCCTTAAAAAACGCCTGCTCGGCCGCCTTGTTCAGCACCAGAATACTGATGCGGCGATTGGTCGGCTCGTCCGCTACGTCCTTGTTGAGCGGCAGGGCATCGGCGAGACCGCGCACCTGCAATACCTTGCCTTCCTTCATGCCGCCCGCGACCAGCGCACGGCGGGCCGTGTTCGCACGCTCGCTCGACAGTTCCCAGTTCGAATAACCCGTCTGGCCGCCCGAGTAGGGCACCGCATCCGTGTGGCCCGCGATTGACACGCGGTTATCGACATCGTTCAGAGTCGAGCCGATGTTGGTGAGAATCGTCGTCGCGTAGCTTTCCATCCTGAAGCTGCCCGATGCGAACATCGGCCGGTTCAGCGAATTCACGATCTCGATGCGCAAGCCTTTTCGCTCATGATCGCGATGCGGATCTGGTCCTTGAACGCCTTCAATGCAGACGTCTCGTCGATCAGCGTGGTGAGCTTCTGCTTCAACTGTTGCAGACGTTGCTGGTCTTCCTGCTGCATCGTCGCGCGGGCCTGCTGCGGCGTGGGCTGCGACTGCGTCTTGGTCGATTCGCCGGAACGCGCGCTCTTCAGGCTTTCGCCGCCGCCGTTAATGATGCTCGTGTGCGCCGACGCGCCGCCATCGTTGCCGAACAGCGCGGACAGCGGCGGCGTGTTGAAGTAATCCTCGATGTCCTGCTTGTCGTACTTCGACATGGAGCCGAGCAGCCACATGAGCAGGAAGAACGCCATCATCGCGGTCATGAAGTCGGCGTACGCGATCTTCCTGCGCCGCCATGATGGCCGTGGCCATGTGCCTTCTTCTTGCGCTTGACGATGATCGTCGGCGCGAGCACGGATTGCATCGGTTCGCGTGATTGCTGCTGTTTTTCAGGCATGGTGTTCGTGCAGGAGCAGGGTTACTGAAGCGTGCCTCAAGCCGACTTCGGCATCTTGGTCGCACGCACGGCTTCGTGGAGTTCCTTGAAGCTCGGACGATCGGCGGTGAAGAGCACCTTGCGGCTGAATTCGACAGCGAGGGTCGGCGCATAGCCGTTCATCGACGCGAGCAGCGCGGCCGCGATCATTTCACCGAACACGGAGGGCGGCGCGCCGACCGAACCCATCGTGTGGACCACGCCCATCACCGCGGCGACGATACCGAACGCGGGCAGGCCGTCGGCCATCTCTTCTGGATCGCGTTCGCGGCGATCGGGCTTTCGGCGTGGTGTGTTTCTAGTTCTTCGTCCATCAGGTCCTGCATTTCCATCGCGTTGACGTTGCCCGCGGACATCATGCGAAGGTAGTCGACTATGAATTCGAGCAGATGGTGACCGTTCATCACACGTGCTCATACTTCTGGAACACGGGGCTGGATTCGGGTGCGTCGACGTCGGCTTCGAGCGCCATCATCCCTTCCTTGCGGGCCTTTTTCAGCAGTTGGTACAAGAGCGCGATCAGCACGAGGTACTTCTCTTTCGTGTAGCCGCCGCCCTTGACGATCTTCGGGAACGTCTGCATGGTTTTCTTCAAGGTGGACGTCGGATTCGACACGATGAACGCGCCGATCGCCGCACCGAAAATACACACGAGCTCGAACGGCTGCATGATCGCGGCGAGATGACCACCTTCGGCAACGAAGCTGCCGATCACCAACCGATAACGACAAACATCTTTTCTCCACTTTAAGTCCTCGTCGCGAGCCGTGCGTGCTCGAACTACCGTTCGTTTCCTGTCCGTTTTATGTGGAAACCGAGCGCGCACGGCTCGCGATGCATGGGTCCCTGATGTTGGCTTTTTAACGGCGTGGAACACTCGCAGATTTAGGGTAATGGGCAAAAATTTCTGCGCAAATGGTTTGCGGGTTGAGGTTCCTTTTACCGAACCGCGGCGTTCAGTCGCCGATTACCCGCGAGGTAATGTAAAACGCACGGACGCTTCGTCTAACATCGACTGCATGAACTTGACTCTTCTGCGTACGAACGCGCGTGCCACGAAGTACACGCCGCCGGCCTCCATCGGGGCGCTATTGCGCGAATGGCGTCAGAAACGGCGCATGAGCCAGCTCGATCTCGCGGGCGAGGCGGGGGTGTCCACGCGGCAT
>JAQFVJ010000034.1 GCA_029439525.1 Caballeronia sp. BR6202001591004 | reverse complement strand
CACGGCCACTGCCACCGGCTGCGCCGCCACCGTCGCCGCCGCAACGGACGATCCCGCCGCCGATGTCGACGCGAGCCCCGGCTCGCTGTCAGGTTTGACTGTGACCGGCGATTTTTCGCCGACGCGATGCTCCTGTCCGAAGATGAGCCATGCGATCAGCCCCGCGCACGCGAGTGCGATGGCGGTTTTCATCGACCTGGGCCAGCAATGGGACGCGTGCGAGGGCGCTGGGACAGGATCGCACGGTCGGGATCGACTCGACTGCGGAATCGTCGGCGAAGTTGTCGGTGGTGTCGTCGGCGGCTCTGGCTTTGCATGAGCCGCAACATCGACTGACGCATCTGACCTTTGGCGAACACGGCCCAGATGCTCAGCCCGCGATACGGCGAGTCCGGGTTGTATAGCGAAACCGCTTCCGACATAGGCTGTTTCGAGGCGCACTGCGTACAACGGAACTTCGGTGTTCGACTGGGCGGGCCGGTTGCGCGTGGAGGACCACTCCGAGCCGAACTTCAGGTGTGGGTCGGCGAGCCAGCGCGTCGGCTGCAGGCGTAGGTTACCTTCTACAATGATTAGCGGGTCGGTCATGAAATTTCCAGATGCATGCGCCGATGCCCACGCCATGAAAGCGGCACTGAGCGTCGACCGCGAGAACAGCCAAATAACCCGGGATCATACGAAAGCGTCATGTATCCGACGACTAGAGTTTTCCTAGAAACTTTTTTGACAGGAATGCTGATTGACGTTGGCTGAATGTTGTGAGTTTGCCTGATCCAACCGCGCTGCAAGTCAGCCGAACGGCAACACATAGCGCAGTGAAAACAGATCGGCGCCCGCCATATTGTCCGATTCGCGCGCAGCACGTTTCCAGCCGCGTGATTCGTAGAAACTGATCGCGGCCGCGTCGGCTTCGAGCACATAAAGGTAAAGCTCGCGCGCCTGACGCGAGCGCGCCGCTTCGGCGAGCATCGCGCTGCCGGTGCCGAGTCCCTGATGTCCCGGCAGCGTGTGCAGATTGTCGACGAGCACGCTGCTTTGCGCATCGGGTTCGACCATGCAGACGAAACCAATCGGCTCGCCGTCGTGCTCGGCGATCAGCGCAAGGTCCGCTGCTTCGAGTTCGGGCATTCGGGCTTGCCAATGGGCGAGGCGTTCGGCGTGCACGTCGTGATCGAGATACTCATCTGGCAGGATGCCGCGGTACGACGCGGTCCAGCTGCGCGCATGCATCGACGCGATGAGCGCAATGTCGCCCATGCCCGCGGGGCGAAACCGAAGCGAAAAATCCGCGCGATCCGTAGGCATAGGGTTAAATAAACAAATGTAAGATAATTTTAATGTTTATTGAGAGAAATTGCCCGAAGTTCCGTGCAGACTTGCCGGCCTGCGCGGTAAGATTGTAGTAATCTCGCTTTACAAACCCAATTGTGGGTAAACTCTGATAAAGAGTCGGGCATTCCGATGCAGTTCAGGTTTTGTGGTTCGGCACTCGCCCCTCAGCCAGATTTCGAGATAGTCCCATGTCCTCACTCCACGTAGCACCCCCGCCAACGAGTCGAAGGCCAAAACGGTTTTCGCGTCGTCAGCGGCAATTTCCTCGAGATGTACGACTTCATGGTCTACGACTATTACGCCTCGGCGATCGCCAAGACCTATTTCCCGAGCGGCAACGAGTTCGGCTCGCTGATGCTCGCGCTTTCCGTGTTCGGGGCGCGGGCTTCCTGATGCGTCCGGTCGGCGCGATCGTGCTCGGCGCGTACATCGATCATCACGGCCGTCGCAAAGGCCTGATCCTCACGCTGACGCTGATGACGATCGGCACCGCGTGCGTTGCGCTCGTGCCAAGATATGCGACCATCGGTGTGCTCGCTCCGGTCATCGTGCTGGGCGGGCGGCTCGTTGCAGGGCTTCTCGGCGGGCGTGGAACTGGGCGGCGTCTCGGTGTATCTGTCCGAGATCGCGACCAAGGGCAACAAGGGCTTTTATTGCTCGTGGCAGTTGGGCAGTCAGCCGTGGCGGTGGTGTTCGCCGCGCTCATCGGTGTGGTGATGAACCGGCGCCGCCCGAGCAAATGACCGCGTGGGGCTGGCGCGTGCCGTTCCTGTTCATCATCCGGCGCTCGCTGCGCGAGACGGACGAATTCCTCGCCAAGAAGCATCGCTGGAGCATGGGCGAAATCGCGCGCTCGATCGGCCAGAACTGGGGCGTGATGCTCGCGGCATGGGCATGGTGATCATGACGACCGTGTCGTTCTACATGATCACCGCCTATAACGCCGACGTTCGGCAAAGAAGTGCTCAAGCTGTCCCGCCATCGATGCGCTGGTCGTGACCGTGTGCGTCGGTATTTCGAATCTCGTTTGGCTACCGGTGATGGGCGCGGTGTCGGACCGCATCGGCCGCCGTTCGGTGCTGCTGGTGTTCACGATCCTCACCATTCTGACGTCGTATCCGGCGGTGCAATGGCTGGTCGCGAACCCGTCGTTCGCGCGTCTGCTGATGGTCGAACTGTGGCTGTCGTTCCAGCTATAACGGCGCGATGGTCGTCGCGCTGACCGAAGTGATACCCGTCGATGTGCGTACGACCGGCTTCTCGATGGCCTACAGCCTCGCGACCACGACGGCGGTTTTACGCCAGCAATCTCGACGTATCTGATCCACGTGACCGGCAACAAGGCCGCGCCCGGCATCTGGATGGGGCTCGCCGCGATCTGCGGCCTGATCGCGACGCTGGTGCTGTATTGCTCATCGGAAGCGCGCAATCAGTACAAGATTCAAGAGGGCTTAGGTTTAAACGGTCGTCGGTATCGGAAAGACAAACCCCCTCGCTGTGATTCACAGCGAGGGGATTTTCATTGGCGCACCCCCATTCGTGCGCTTGCGGCGTTAGTCGCGCAGTTTGGTAACCAATTCCGCGATCACGCCGCTCCACGCGCCCGGCGAGCGCTGACGCACCAGCCGCGCGCTCGGCCACGGCGTGCCGGTCGTATCAATGCCCCAGCGCCAGTTTGCCGCGAACGGCAGCATCACCCAGAGCGGCTTGCCGAGTGCGCCCGCCAGGTGGGCGACCGATGTATCCACCGACACGACCGAGTCGAGACGATCGACGATCGCGCTGGTATCCGCGAAATTCGTCAGGCCTTTTTCGAGGCGATGGATCGACTTAGCGTTCGGATGTGCGAGCAGGACGTCGCGTTCCTGATCGGTGAGAAACGGCTGCAGCACGGACCCAGTCGATGCCTTCGAGCGCAAAGAGCGGCGCGAGCACTTCGACGGGCGCGGAGCCCGTCTCGCCGGGCTGAAGCCGTCCCGACCACGTAATGCCGATCTTGCGCCGCGCCTGTCCGTCCAGCGAGCCGCACCACTTGCAGCGATAGTCGGCCAGCACGATGAGATAGGGCGTGCGCGCGGGAATAGCGTCGATGGTGGTCATGCCGAGCGCGAGCGGCAGGCTCGCAGCGGACAGAAGGGCATTGGCGTGCAGCGTGCATCCTGACGCCGTCGCTCTTGCTCTTCACTTCGACGCGCGCCGCATGCGCCGCCGGCGCGATCAGCGGCACCAGCGACGGCTGCACCTCCAGCACCAGCGTACCGACGCGTTTTTTCGCGTAGGCGGCGAAGCGCACGAACTGGAGCGTATCGCCGAAGCCTTGCTCCGCACGCACCACCAGCGTGCCGTTCGGCAGCGGCTCGCCGTTCCAGCGCGGCAGCGTCGGAGCCGGCTCGCTGCCGGGCGTGCGCAGCCGCCATTCGTAATCGGGCAGGCCGCGCACGTAATCGCCGATGGAGAGCAGCGCCAGTGCACGGTTCAGATGCGCGGCGGGCATCTCCGCATCGAGGCGCAAGGCCTGTTCGAAGGCACGGATCGCGGCGCGCGGCGATGCGAGCGCGAGTTGCGAATTGCCGAGACATAGCCACGCGACGCCGCCGTATTTTAGATCCAGCCCGACCGCGCGCTCGAAGTGCAGCACGGCTTCTGCGTGGCGTCTGAGCTTAGCGTGGGCGTGTCCCAGTCCGAAATACGCGGGCGCGAAGCGCGGTTGCAGCGCGATCGCCCGCTCGAACGCGGGCAGCGCATCCCGCGGATGACCGTGCGTGTCGAGCAGATTGCCGAGATTGAAGTGCGCGGCGGCGTAATTCGATTCGACGTCGATGGCGGCGCGAAAGTGATCGATCGCGCCAATGGTGTCGCTGATCGCGTTCAGCGCCATGCCGAGATTGTTGTGCGCGCCGGCGTGACGCGGTCGCAGCGACAGCGCGCGGCGGAATGCGGCGCTGGCTTCCTCAAACTTCTGGAGCGCGGACAGCGCGTTGCCGAAGTTATTCCACGCGGCGGGATCGTTGGGCTGCGCGCGCAGCGCTTTCTCGAAAGCATCGGCGGCGTTTTCGTGACGGCCGATCAGCGTGTAGGTGTTGCCGAGGTTGTATTGCGCGAGCGTCAGCGTGTTGCGAAAGCGCTCGATGGCGTCGTCGATGCGGCCGAGCGTCTTCAGCGCATTGCCGAGGTTCAATTGCAGACCGGCGTCGGTCGGGCGCAAGTCGACGGCGCGGCGCACGAGTTCGGCCGCCTCCGCGTGCTGGCCTTGTTGACGGCGCAGCACGCCGAGGCGAGGTAGTGCAGGGCGTCGATGTGGAGGGGTTCGGCGGCGAGCGCGGCCTGATAGTCGCACTCCGCGTCGGTCAGGCGGCCGTCACGATGGGCCGCGAAACCGCGGGCAAATACGGTGTCCATGACGGGAAAATTTTGCAAACTTTACATTTTCCCATACTCGCCCTGGCGTTTTTTCGCTTCGACCTTGACTTGTTGCCGAGGTGGTACATAACATGTGAACACCTATTCATATTATTAGTCGATAGCCATGACATCGTCCTTGCTGTCCGCGCTGCCGTCCGTCACCGTGGCGACTTCCGATGACCGTATTGTGCCCGCTCGCCGACCTGTTCCGCCCGCTCGGCGATCCGACGCGACTACACATCGTGCTCGCGTGCGTCGAGCAGAAGCGCGCGGTTGGTGCGATTGCGGAATCGCTCGGGCTGTCGGCGTCGCTGGTGAGCCATCACCTGCGGCTGCTGCGCGCCGCGCGCATCGTGCGGGCGGCGCGGCAGGGCAAGCAAGTGTTCTATGTCGCCGCGGACCGTCACTATCAGCGGGATGCTCGGCGAATTGCTGGAGCACGTCGCGGAGCCGCAGCAGGCCGATGCCACCCATATCAACTGAACCACGAGTCACGCAGATGAGCACGCATTCGCACGATCACGACCACGGCGCGGGCGGCCATCATCATCACCATGCGCCGCAGGAAGGGCCGGGACGCACCTTCGCGTTCGCGGTCGGGCTGAATGTGGTGATTGTGCAGGCGGTCTATGGCGTGCTCGCGCATTCCACCGCGCTGCTCGCGGACGCCGGCCACAATCTCTCCGACGTGCTCGGCTTGCTGCTCGCGTGGGGCGCGGTATGGCTAGGCAAGCGCCGGCCGAACGCGCGCTACACGTTCGGCATGGGCAGCTCGTCGATTCTCGCGGCGCTCGCCAATGCGGCGCTGCTGCTGTTCGCGTGGGCGCGATCGTGCTCGAGGCCATCCAGCGTCTGTTCAATCCGGCGCCGGTTGCGGGGCTGGACTGTTCATCGGACGCTCGGTATGGTCATGAACGGCTTTTCCACGTGGCTCTTCATGCGCGGCAGCAAGGAAGACCTCAACGTGCGCGGCGCCTTCCTGCACATGGCCACCGATGCCGCCATTTTCGCCGCCGCGGTGAGCGGTCTCATCATCCTGTATAACGTGTGCGAGCTGGCTCGATCCGCTGATGAGCCTGATCGTGGTGTCGGTGATCGTCTACAGTACCTGAGGTCTCGGCGGCGATGCGCCTCGCGATAGGCGCGGTGCCGCCGGGTATCTACACAGCGCGCATCCGCGGGTATCTGTTGGCATTGCCCGGCGTCGACGACGTACACGACCTGCATGTCTGGGCGCTGTCCACCACGGAAAACGCGCTCACGGTGCATCTGGTGATGCCGCAAGGCCATCCGGGTGACGAATTCGTGCAAGCGCGTCGTGATAACGCTGCGCACCGAATACGCGATGGATCATTCGACGGTGCAGGTCGAATACGGCTCGATGTGTCAGGCATGCGTACTGCTACAGGAGCGTGGGCACGTGCATTGAGGACGCGCTCGAAGCGGTGCACATCTGGACGAAACTCGCACGGTTGGGCGCGGGCGTACACTAGAGCGCTGCTGACGTTTCAGGGAGGACTGCATGTTCGCGCTAAAGCTGAACCCGAACGACAAGCTGGATGTGCCGCCGGTTCTCGGCGGTCCGACGGGACTGTCGGCCGCCATGAGCCTGTCACGCGCGCATGTCCTGGTTCGTCTCATCGACAAGGCGCGCGAGCTGTCGTCGTATTCGCGCGCCATCGGTATTCAGGCGCGCACGCTCGAACTCTTCGAGCAGCATCGCATTGTCAAGCCCTTTCTCGAACTCGGCCATCGCGCGCGGGTGGCGAATCTCTATTCGAACGGTCAGCGCTTCACGCGACTCGACTTCGACCCGCTTCAGACGCGTTATCCCTATTTGCTGTTTCTCGATCAATCCGAGACCGAGCGGCTGCTCGCCACGCATCTCGAGGAGTTTGGCGTGCAAGTGGAGCGCGGTGTCGAACTGGTCGACGTGACGCAAGGGTCGGCCGGTTTGCAGGCGACGCTACGGCATCCCAACGGACGAGACGAACTGTTGCATCCGTCGTATCTGATCACGGCGGGCGGCGCCTATAGTTTCGTGTGGCACCGGCTCGATGTGGGTTTCGACGGCAAGACGTTCGAGCAGACTTTTCTGCTTGCGGATCTGCAAGCCGAATCCGACTGGTCTGATGACGAGTTCCACATTTTCGCGTCCGGCGAAGATCTGGCCGCGTTGGTTTCCGATGGGCAACCGACGCGCGCGTCTGATCGCTGATCTTGCTGCGCCGGCCGCTTCGACGGACTCTGCTCGTTCCGCGGAAGCAGTAGCGCAAGGCAAGACCGGACCGGGCATCGACGAATGCCGCGCGCTGGTCGAGCCGCGTGTGCATCATCGCGTGACGTTGTCGGATCTCACATGGTCGTTGTACTTTCACGTGAACAACCGCATGGTGGATCCGCTGCGCCAGCAGCGCGTGTTTCTCGCGGGCGACGCGGCGCACGTGTCCGGCCGGCGCGCAGGGCATGAACACGGGCATTCAGGAAGCGCTCAATCTCGGCTGGAAGATCGCGCGCACGCTTGCGGGCAACGCGCCGGATCGGTTACTCGATACTTATCACGCGGAGCGTCATCCGATCGAGCGCGATGTGCTGCGGCAGTCGAGCCTGCTCACGCAGATGGCCAGCGCCGAGTACGGTCTGTCCCGCGCGCGACTCGATGCCAACTCAGTCATCGTGCTTCATGCCGCGATCTTCTGCGTCGACCGGATGAATCTCGAGACGGTTTTCATCGTGCCATTGCGAATTCTCTGTGCGACGCCTCTGCGCGCCGACGTTGTATTGTGACAAAATGCGGCCCGTCGTGAGCAACAGCGGATTGAGCAACAGCGGATACTTGCGCGTGACCTTTTACGGCGTCGCCAAGAACTTGGTGATGACGAAGCGCCCCTTGCCGCGCACGAATTCGTCGATATGCATCGTCGGCGTGCCGTCCGGCCCCTTCTCGTTGCACGGCCACTGAATGCTGCCGAGTTCCTCGAGACGCTCGTAAGACACGCCATGGAAAGTCGGCGTCAAACGCGCGATCTCGTCCATGATCTCGGACGGATGCGTGAGTTCATCTCGTAGCCGAGCGCGCGCGACAGCTTGATCGTCACTTCCCAGTCGGAGAAACCTACCAGCGGCGGCATCACCTTGCGCACGCGCGAGATACGGCGTTCGGCATTCATGAAGGTGCCGTTCTTTTCGAGGAAGGTCGAACCCGGCAGCAGCGCGTGCGCGTACTTCGCCGTTTCGTTGAGGAAGATGTCCTGCACGACGATGCATTCCATTGCCGACAGCGCATCGGCGACGTGCTGCGTGTTCGGGTCCGACTGAACGATGTTCTCGCCCTGGCAATACAGGCCCATGAAGGTGCCATGTATCGCGGCATCGAACATGTTCTGAATGCGCAGGCCCGGTTCGTCCTGCAGCTTGACGTTCCATGCCTCTTCGAAGAGAGAACGCACCGCCGCATCGCCGATATGGCGATAACCCGGCAACTCGTGCGGGAACGAGCCCATGTCGCACGAACCTTGCACGTTGTTCTGTCCGCGCAGCGGATTCACGCCGACGCCTTCGCGGCCGATGTTGCCCGTCGCCATCGCCAGATTCGCGATGCCCATGACGGTCGTCGAGCCTTGCGCGTGTTCTGTCACGCCGAGGCCGTAGTAAATCGCGCCGTTGCCGCCGTTCGCATAGACGCGCGCGGCTTCGCGGACCTTGTGCGCGGGTACGCCGGTGGTCGCTTCCATTGCTTCGGGCGAATTTTCCGCGCGTGCGACGAACTCGCGCCATTGCTCGAATGCGCGCCTCGCAGGGTTCGGCGATGAAGTCTTCCTTCAGCAAGCCTTCGGTGACGATTACGTGCGCGAGCGAATTGACCATCGCGACGTTCGTGCCGGGCCGCAATTGCAAGTGATATTGCGCCTTCATATGCGGCGTATCGACGATATCGATGCGGCGCGGATCGATCACGATCAGCTTCGCGCCTTCACGCACGCGACGCTTCAGACGCGAGCCGGACACCGGATGGCCGTCGGTCGGATTCGCGCCCATCACGACGATCACATCTGATTGCTCGATCGATGCAAAAGTCTACGTGCCGGCCGATTCGCCGAGCGTCGTCTTGAGGCCATAGCCGGTTGGCAAGTGACAAACGCACGCGTAAGTGTTGACGTTGTTGTTGCCGAACGCCGCGCGCACGAGCTTCTGCACAAGATAGGTTTCTTCGTTCGTGCAGCGCGATGACGTGATGCCGCCGATCGAATCGCGCCTGTACTTGTCCTGAATGCGGCGGAATTCGCTCGCCGCGTAGTTGATCGCTTCTTCCCACGACACTTCGCGCTATGGATCGATGATCTTCGCGCGGATCATCAGGCGCTTGATGCGGTCCTTGTGCGTCGGCTCCCCGCGAAACGGCCCCTCACGCACGCGTGGCCTTCGTTGGCCTGATCGTTCTTGTTCGGCGTCATGCGCACGACGGTGTTGCCCTTCATCTCCGCGTTCAGCGAGCAACCGACGCCGCAATACGCGCACGTCGCGCCGAATGCTCGGCCTGACCGAGCATGATGACGCTCTTTTCTTGCAGCGTCGCGGTCGGACACGCGGCGACACACGCGCCGCACGACACGTATTCTGATTCCATGAACGGCACGTTCTCGCTCGGCGCGACGCGCGATTCGAAGCCGCGTCCCGCGATCGTCAGCGCGAACGTGCCTTGCGTTTCTTCACATGGCCGCACGCAGCGATTGCAGACGATGCACTTCGACGGATCGTAGGTGAAATACGGGTTCGATTCCTCCTTCTTGTCCTTCAGGTGATTCTCGCCTGCCGTAGCGCACTTCGCGCAGGCCGACCACGCACGCCATGTCTTGCAGTTCGCAGTTGCCGTTGGCGGGGCAGGTGAGACAGTCGAGCGGGTGATCGGAGATATACAACTCCATCACATTGCGATGAAGCGATTGCAGCTTGTCGCTCTGCGTACGCACTTTCATCCCCGCTTCGACGGGCGTCGTGCACGATGCCGGATAGCGGCGCTTGCGATGGCGCGCGAACTCACGACGATGGCGCCGCTCGTACTCGCGACGCTCAAGCGCTTCGTCAACGAAGGCGTGCTCGCGCACGGCCCGACAGAAACGCTTGGCCGCACGCGCAGGCAGATGGAAGTGATTGCGCAGAGCGAGGACATCAAGGAAGGCTTTGCGGCGCGCAAGGAAAAGCGCACGCCGAAATTCGTCGGCAAATAAAAGCGCTCCTAGTGCAGTGCGTCATTGAATTAGCCCCATATCTATGTTTAGACACGGGTCATGGGCAAAATGAATCTGCCTGATACCGAACGTGAGCAACTGCTGTTGGCGGTGCGCAGTCGAACGGTGCGTGCGGCGGACCTACGACGCGCGAAGTTGATCCTGATGCCGAGGACGGCGAATCGCGCGACAGCATCATGCGCACACTGGGTTGCGACTCGCGCTTCATCGCGCGTTGGTCGGGGCGCTTTTTTAGCGAGTGACTTTCCAGTATTGTACGCCCGGCACGTATGCCACGGATACGCTTCGCTGCGATCCAAAGCTTTCTCAGACGGCGTTAATCATTGAGCACACTGCTTCGTTCACGCATGGTGTGGATCGCGATTGCGCTCGCGGTGATTGTCACGACGCTGCCGTGGTGGCTCTCGGGCTACATTCTCGGCGTGCTGACGGTCGCGTATTACTTCGGCGTGTTCTCGATGTCGTGGGACTTGCTGTTCGGCTTTGCCGGCGAAGTGAATTTCGGGCCGACGTTTCTCATCGGTTTAGGCGCCTATTCAGCCGCGATACTCGATGCGCATTTCAGCATGCCGATACCGATATGCGTCATCGCAGGCGGCTTCGTCGCATTGATCGGCGGCCTGTGTCTCGCGGTGTCCGCGTTGCGTTTGCGGGGGGCCGTATTTCGGTCTGGTGACGCTCGTGGCGGTATTGCTGTTGCAGAGAACGCCATCGTCATTTTCGTGGGACTGACGGGCAGCGAAATCGGCATAATGGTGCACGATGTCATGTCCATCGATGCGAGCCATAACTACTGGATCGCGCTTGCGTTCCTGATCGTCTGCGTGATCATTCTGTTCGGACTGTCGCGCACGGCCATCGGCCTCATCCTGTAAGCGAGCGGACAGAACACCGTCGGCGCACAGGCGCTCGGCTTCAACGTGACGAAGCACAAACTCGCGGCGTTCTGCATCAGCGCGCTGTTTTCAGGCGTGGCGGGCGCGATGCTCGTGTTCTATCAGGGCACGGCATCGGTGAGCACGGTGGTCGATATCGGCATCGGCGTGCAGATCATCATCGCGGCGGTGCTCTGCGGACGGCGCACCATTCTCGGCGCTGTGCTCGGCTCGATCTTTCTCATCGTCGCCGGCGAATTTCTGCGACTGCGCTCGGGCAGATCTCAACACGTTCCTTGTCGCAGCCGTGCTGCTCGCCGTCATCCTGTTCTTTCCGGATGGCCTGCTCGGCAACGTGCTGCGTGTGAGGGAGCGCGAATGCGCGACAACGATCAACGCGCGCCGCTGCTTTCCGTGCGCGGACTCACCAAGCGCTTCGGCGGCCTCGTCGCGGTGAAGGATATCGGCTTCGATATCCGGCCCGGCGAGATTCTCGGTCTCACCGGTCCTAACGACTCGGGCAAGTCCACGGTGATGAAGCTCATTATGGGCATCGAGCGGCCCAACTCAGGCTCCATCAAGGCGATGGCGTGGGAGATGGCCGGATGGCTGCCGCATCGCATCTCGTGCCCAGGCGTGGCATCGTGTTTCAGCATTCCCGGCCCCTGCATCGGCAGACCGTGCTCGAACATATCAAGCTCGCGTTGCTGCCCGATTCCCGCTCAAGCTCGCGGCTAATCCGCATGTGAATCGACGCGCGCGAAATCGCGGAACGTGTCGGCTTGGTCAAGGTGATGCATCGTCATCCGGCGACCTTGCCATTCGCCGATTTGCGCCGCATGGAAATGGCCAAGGCGATCGCGCGCGATCCGCGCGTGGTGCTCGTCGATGAACCCTTCGCGGGATTGACGGCCGCGGAGTCGGAAGCGTTCTCCGAGTTGATTCGCACGTTTCGCGCGGAAGGGCGCGCGGTCTTGCTCGTCGATTACAACGTCAAAAGCCTGGCGGCGCTCGCGAACCGCGCAATCGATTATCTGGAAGGCGACAAGGTGGATGCGCCGAAGCTCAAGGAAACGGATGCGCGCCACCATTGCGTTCAATCAGTCGAAATCGAATAAAAAATCCTCGACCGGCGCACGCGCTCAAACGGGAAAAAGCAAAAAGGCCTGAGCACGCCGCGTCAATCCTTTCGGCTAAACAAAAAGGCGTTGTCGCCTAAAACCCAACCACGACTTAAGTCCCGATATCCGCCGCGATATTTGATGTGTTAAAAGTCCGCGTGCTTTTCTTATACGAGCCGGTTTATGCGGTTGTTCAGACAGCCAATCGAAAGCTCGTATGGGATCGGCCCATTCAGAGCATATAACGACATTCTGCACATCATGAAGACATCCGCATCGCGCGCTCTTGTTGCACTGGGCGCCACCGCCATCGCATTCGCTTGCCAATCCGCATTCGCGCAAAGCTCGGTCACGCTGTACGGCGTCGCCGACGTCAGCGTGCGCTATCTGACGAACGCCAACGCGAACAATGACGGCAAGTTCTATATGACCAACGACCAACGGCACGATCACACGACCAACGGCACGATCACCAATAGCCGTATTGGCCTCAAGGGCACCGAAGACCTCGGTGGCGCCCTGAAGGCAATTTTCCAGTTGGAAAGCGGCGTGGAACTGGAAAACGGCCAGTACTCGGACCGTAACCACGAATTCAACCGCGCGGCCTTCGTCGGTCTGTCGAGCCAGTAAGGCACGGTGACGCTTGGCCGTCAGAAGACGCCGCTGTTCGATATGCTCGGCGAAGCTCTATGCGGACTATCTGCATTCGACCGACGACACCGGCTTCATCGACAGCACGCTGTCGCAGCGCGATCTGGTCTCGGGCGTCGATATTCTGAAGAACTCGGGCCGTCGTGACGATAGTCCTTTCGCCGGCATCACGTATCAGGTCACACCGGCTCTTCTGCTGACCGGTGCGTTCTACTACGACCACATGAAGAACGCGGCGATCGGCGGTGGTGCGACGGACAGCTGCAATCGCTACACGGGCGTCGCGGTGGCGGAATACGCGTTGTCGAAGCGCACCAAGTGTATGGCACGGTCAACCTCAACAAGGTGACGGGTGCGGGCGATGTCGAATTGCAGGGCCGCTCGAACCAGACCGGCGTGTCGGTCGGCTTGCGCAACATCTTCTAAGCCATCACACTCTAAAAAAATGCGGCCAGACGTCTTGAACGTCTGGCCGCATTTTTAATTGCCTTGCTAAAGCGCTTTAAAAACGCTAAAGCCTTGAAGTCTTAGAAGCGGTGACGCACGCCGACGCGCGTAGCGAATTGCGTGTTCGCGCCCGCGATGCCGACATACGACGTCAACGAACCGATTTGCGCCTGCACCGGCACCACGTGGCCCGCGATCGTGTTTTTGCCCGAAGCCTTCTGCCGATCAGCTACACGTCGGTCCGCTTGGAGAGCGCGTAGTCAACCGATGCGTTGATCTGATGCCACTTGCCTTCGACGTTGTCGTCCATCTTCGAGAAGGTGTAGCCGAGACCCGCGTTCAGCGACGGCGTGAAGTTGTACTTGCCGCCGATTTCATAGTTGTTCAGCTTCGATTCCGAGAGCCTGCGACCGGCTTGGTGTGCGTCCAGTTCGCGAACACGACAGCCGTCGCGATCGAATACTTTGCGCCGACGCCGAAGGTTTCGAGGTCGCGCAGACCCGCCGTCTCGACATTCGCCACGCTCATGCTGAATGCAGGCGTCGCGCCGCCGGGGAAGCGGATGTTGGTGTAGGCCGCGCCGATGCCGAACGGTCCTTGTGCGTAGTTCAGGCCGAAGCTGTACGTGCTCGAGGTGCCAGCCGTCGTCGTCACGCCGCCGGCCGTCACCGGCAGGTTGCCGGCGAAGTTCGTCGAGTTCGAGAAGCCGTACATGCCGCCGAAGGTCACGCCGTGGAAGCTCGCGCTCGTGAACTTGACGGCGTTGTCGATACGGCTGGACGTGAGCTGGTCGATGTCATTGATGTGGTAGGCGAAGTTGCCCGACGCGGTCTGGGTACCCGTCGTGTAGTTGCCGCCGATGATGTCGGTCGAGAACGAGTACTGGCGACCGAAGGTCAGCGAGCCGATGCCGTTCTTTGACACGCCGACGTACGCCTGACGGCCGAATTCGCGGCCGCCCTGGCCGAGCACGCCGGTGCCACTGTCGAAACCGTTTTCGAGCACGAAGATCGCCTTGAGACCGCCGCCCAGGTCTTCCGTGCCGCGCAGGCCCAGCGACGCCGTCGCCGTACTTCCACAGGCTGTCATGACCGCCGCCGGACGTCTGAACCTTGTTTGCGTACGTGATGCCCGCGTCGATGATGCCGTAGAGCATGACGCTGCTTTGCGCATGCGCGGCGATGCCGAAGCTGCCGAGGACGGCTGCGGCGACGATGGTCTTCTTCATTGCTATTTTTCTCTTAGTGTTGAGCGGCATGCGCGCCTAAGCGATGCTGGTTCCGCACGTCCGTGCGAGTGCGCACTCGTGCCTTCGAGGGGCCGGAATGGGTGTTACCCGATGTGATGCAGAAAATTGGCGGGCTGTGCCGGCTTTGATACATGGCAATGCCCGAGAACCTCGTTGAGCCGTTGCGCGCGACACTGAAGGGTTCATCATAGCCATGCGAATATAGCGAAGCGTCAGTTTCTGGTAAACATTTTTGATGTGAGTTGTAGGATTTCTTCCACAAAACTTGCATATTCACCATAGGCGAATACCAGCGCGCACCGCTTAAGCCATGTCTTTAGGCGGGAGCGTGAATTGCAGGCGATAGTGCGATGAATTCCTTAAGGATGGGAGAGACGAATGGCCGCAAAGGATAATTTGGACCCTTTTTCGACGCGGATGCCCGAAGAATAAGCAAATCGGCTGATTCCGCGTGCGCGGTGGCGCATCCCGCATAATCGCCGCATGAAAACATCTCGAAAATACGTGAGCCTGTCGAAGCACGGCGTCCAGGACAGCGCCGCCTCGCTGGCGCTCATGCACGGTCATAGGCGCCTTCGCGGCGGTGTTTGTCGCGCTCACGGTGCGCGCGTTCTGAGTGCAGGACCTCAACGACGCCTTCTACCGCGAACAGAAAGACATGCGGTAGGTGCGCGACTGGCCGATGCACGCATCACGCGGACGCATCCTCGATCGGGATGGCCGGCCGCTCGCGTGAGCACGCCGGTGCGCTCGCTGTGCATCGATGCTTTTGGCAGCGGTGAGCGCATCTCGCCGCAACAGACCGATGTGCTTGCGCGCCTGCTCGACATGGATCCCGCCGACATCGACCGCATTTACGCGGCGAAGCACGGTTTCGTGTGGCTCAAGCGCGAAATGCCGCTCGATGTCGCGGAGCGCGCGATGCGGCTCGGCATTCCTGGGCTGTTCGCGCAGCAGGACTACCCTACCGCCGCTCCTATCCCGAAGGCGAGATCGCTGCGCAGGTGACGCGCTTCACTGGCATCGACGGTAGCGGACAGGAAGGCATGGAGCGCTTCGGCGATACGCATTGCGCGGCGGGATGGCCATCGCCGCGTGCTGCGCAATGCGCGCGGACAGGTGATCGATACCCTCGGTCTCGTCGCGCCGAAAAACGGCGGCGATCTCACGCAGTCGATCGACCGGCCGATCCAGTATGCCGCGTTCAAGGGCGCTGAAGGACGCCGTGAAGCGCACCGATGCGCGCTCCGGTTCCGCCATCGTGCTCGATGCGCACACCGGCGAGATTCTCGCGATGGCCAACTGACCGAGCTACGACCCGAACCAGCGCGCCGCGCGAAGCGGCATGACGGTGCGCAATCATGCGGTCGCCGATATCTTCGAACCCGGCTCGGTGATGAAGCCGCTCACCATTGCGTTGGCGTTGCAGCAGCGGCGCATCACGCCCGATACCGTGGTGCCGACCGATGGCGGGCGTCTGCGTCTGGACGGCTGCACGATCCACGACGACAAAAACTTCGGAACCCTGACGACCAGAGGCGTCATCGAAAAATCGAGCAATGTCGGCACGACCAAGATCACGTTGCTCATTCCGCCGCAGGACATGTATCGCAATTTCCGCGCGCTCGGGCTCGGGCATTCGCCGCGCGCGGGCCTGCCGGGCACGTCGGCCCGCAGCGTGCGGCCGTGGAAACGCTGGCGCCGTATCGAGCAGGCGACCATGGCGTATGGCTACGGGCTGTCGGCATCGTTGCTGCAACTGGCGCAGGCGTACACGAGCTTCGCGAACGACGGACGCATCGTGCCCGCGATGATCCACACGCGCGACGCGCATCTGGGCGCGCCGGCAGGCCGTCGCGTGTTTTCGATGCGCGTCGCCCGCGAAGTGTGCACGATGATGCAGGCCGTCGTCAGCAAGGACGGCACCGCGCTGCAAGCCGCCGTGCCGAGCTACAGCGTCGCGGGCAATGAACTCGTTCGTCATCGCGCGGCCAGCGGCGAGGCCGTCGCCACTGTCGGCGTGCGGCTCGCGTCGGCGGGCAGTCGTCGGGCTTATGCATCATGCGGCAGCAGGCGCTCATCAGCCGCAACACGGCAACCGATCATCGCGTCGATCGCGCCGCGTGCGAGGCCGTCGGCGCAGTGTCGATGATCGACGCGCCCGTCGTCTACGAAGGCCGCTCGGTCGCAGTGCTCAAACTCATCTCCGGCGAGCCGGATTTCTTCGGCCAGTCGGACATCGCCATTCTCAATGCGTTCTGCGCGTGCATCGCGGAGACCATCGCGCGCGAGGAAATCGCTCAGGAGAACCGCAAGCTGCTGCTTGACTATCCAGACCGTGAATGCCGATCTCACGGTCGAATCATCGATGATCTGCTCGAGGCGGGGCGCGTCAGTTCCGGCAAGATTCGCCTGACGACCGAGATCGTTGATATCGCGGATGTCGTGCATCTGAGCATCGAGGCGAGCCAGCCGCTGTGCGACGAACGCGGCCAGCGGCTGTTCATCAACGGCAATTCGACGCGGCTCGTGCAGGCGCTCAACAATCTGCTCAACAACGCGTCGAAGTTTAGCCCACCGAATTCCACCATCACGCTCGAAGTCGGTCCGCGCGGCGGCTCGGTGATGGTGCGCGTCACCGACCACGGAGGCGGCATTTCGCCGGACGCGCTCGCGATGGTGTTCGATCTGTTTGTGCAGGAGCATCCGCCGGGCGCGCATCCGGACGAAGGCGGGCTCGGCATCGTGCTGACGCTGGTGCGTGCCATTGCCGAACTCCATGTCGAAGCGAAAAACAGCGGCACGGGCCGCGGCAGTGCGTTCAGCCTGTGGCTACCGCTCGCGCAGGCGCCCGAACAGGGCGCGATGCTGCCATCGACTCCGCGCGAAGCCGCGAGTCAGCTCGATGTCCTCGTGGTCGACGACAACCGCGATTCCGCCGACAGCATGACCCTGCTCGTCGACATGCTCGGCAATGTGGCGCGCGCGTTGACGCCGGCTCACTCCGTCTGAGCTTAGACGGTCGATGCCCGCGGTGACACGCCCGCATCGACCGTCACCGGCACGCGCCGCGCCAGCGCGCACATCAGCTCGTAGCCGATGGTGCCTGACGGCTCCGCGACTTCATCGACGCGAACGTGTTCGCCCCATAGCTCGACCGGCGCGCCGATGCCCGCATCGAGACACGGCGTGAGATCGACCGTGAGCATGTCCATCGATACGCGTCCAACGATGCGCGTACGCACACCCTCCACCAGCACCGGCGTGCCGGCCGGCGCGTGACGCGGATAGCCATCCGCATAGCCGCACGCGACCACGCCGATGTGCATCGCGCGTTCGGCCGCGAAGGTCCGTCCATAGCCGATGGTCTCGCCGGGCGCAAGCGTCTGCACGCCGATGATGCGGCTCTCGAGCGTCATCGCGGCGCGCAGCGGCAGGCCCGCGATATGACGCGCACTGCCCGTCGGCGATGCGCCGTAGAGAATCGTCCCCGGACGCACCCAGGCGCGATGCGCGCGCGGATGCCACAGCACCGCCGCCGAATTCGACAGCGAGCGCGTGCCGAGCAGATTTTGCGTGGCGGCATCGAATGCGTCGATCTGCCAGTCGATCGCGCCGTCGTCGGCGTTGGCGAAGTGCGTCATCAGACCGATCGGGCCGATCGCCGCGATCTCCGACGCGCGCCGCCATGCGCGCGCATAGTCGCCGGGACGAAAGCCCAGCCGGTTCATGCCGGAGTTCATCTTCAGTTCGATGCCGATCGGCTGTCGCGGACGCGCCGCCGCGAGCAAATCGAGTTGCTCGTCGCAATGCACGGTGACGGTCAGCTTGTGGCGATCGGCGGTATCGACGTCGCGCGCATCGAAGAGGCCTTCGAGCAGCAGCACCGGTTTCGTCCAGCCGAGTTCGCGCACGCGCACGGCTTCGTCGAGATCGAGCAAGGCGATGCCATCGGCGGCGTCGGGCGCCGGAAACACGCGTTCGATGCCGTGGCCATACGCATTGGCCTTCACCACCGACCACACGCGCGATGCCGCCGCCGTGCGCCTGACGAAATCGAGGTTCTGGCGAACAGCATCGACATGGATGCGTGCGGATATCGGACGAGGCATGAAGGCTTCCTTACGCGGCGCGCGAATTCCGCGCGCCCTATTACGTTTGTCGAAATTTGCAGTGGATAAATCGTATCGGCGCGAGTGCAGTCGTTGTTATTGTATTTTTTTGATTTTTAGCTTTATTGACTATTTAAGTGCGTGGAATCGAAGGTCGTTCTATCTTGTAAGGCATGCTCATATGCCACGAAGCGAGCCATGAACGACGACGCCTGTCTCAAAGCCCTGAGCATCGTGCTGGTGATCGTGTGGGATTGATCGCGCTCGCGGCCATCTGGCCGCTGATGATCTTGTGGCCGTCCGGCTGGGCGTGGCATCACGGCCACTCCGACTATCCGATGATGATCGTCGGGCTGTACGCGACGCCCGGCGTATTTCTGCTGATCACGTCGCGCGATCCGTTCCGGCATCTGAGCCTGATCTGGTTCACCGTGTGGTCATGATCGTGCAATCGTTCGGTGTCGAAGCAGGCGGCGAGGGGCACATGGGACACTTGCTGGGCGATGTGCCGTTCATCGTGGCCATCGCGCTCGCCGTGCTGACGCCGCGCGGCGAATGCGCGCGGGCGCTCGAACGTGCTCGCCTGGCCTGACTGGCTTAGTTCAGATAGCCGAGGTGTTCGGTCAGAATCACGCTGCCGACGCCGATCAGAATCAGGCCGCCGACGGATCTCCGCGCGCTTGCCGATGGTCGCGCCGACGGCGTCCCACCATCACGCCGACGGTCACCATCAGCATGGTCGCGAAGCCGATGGTCGCGGCGGTCGAGAAGATATCGACGTCGATGAACGCGAGGCCTGCGCCGACCGCCATCGCATCGATGCGGGTGGCGAAGCCCGTGACCGCGAGCACCCAGAACGAGTGCGAATTCTGCTTCTCCACTTCGTGATGCGCGCTGCCGAAGCCTTCGCGGATCATGAGCACGCCGAGCAGGAACAGCAGGCCGAAGGCGATCCAGTGATCCCACGCCCTCACATACTGTGCGCGGCGGCGC
>JAQFVJ010000033.1 GCA_029439525.1 Caballeronia sp. BR6202001591004 | reverse complement strand
TCCAGATCGAGCGACGCGCGGTTGATGATCTGTCCGGCGCGGCGCGAGGCCTTGACAGCGATATTGAGCATCGGATGCATGAGCGAAATCCTTTAGCCTCCGCGTGCGTTCGAGCGCGCGCGGAGGAAACAAGTGAGCGACAACGACTGATGTCGACGAAAGACGAATTGGATAAGAGAGCAGTGCGCGCCGGCCTGGCGGAGCTTCGCGGTGCGCGAAGGCGATATTTTAACCGGAATCGCAAAAACCCGGATTGCGGCCGCGTCGCCAAAGTGCGTCGGCGGCCCTAACATAGCGCCCTGGTCGCTGTGGCCAGTCTCCGTACCTAAAACAGCAACAGCACGAATCGCGCCTTGGACACCATCGACACTCTCGCGCCCGCCGGCGGTTTTACTTCCATGCGCTTCATCCTTGTCGAGCCGAGTCATCCGGGCAACATCGGCGCGACCGCGCGTGCGCTCAAGACGATGGGTTTCGCGCGCCTCGTGCTGGTCGCGCCGCGCGTCGCGGACGTCCAGCAAAAGCCGGAAGCCATCGCCATGGCCAGCGGCGTCGACGACGTGTTCGCGTCTGCGCATGTCGTGGACACGCTCGCCGATGCGCTCGTCGGCGTGCGCTGGTCGGTCGCGCTGACCGCGCGCATGCGCGAATACGGGCCGCTGCAGATGCCCCGCCGCGCGCACTGGCCGAGCGCGCGCACGAATTCGTGCGCCACGGCGATATCGCGCTGGTGTTCGGCAACGAGCGCACCGGTTTGTCGAACGCGGATGTCGAGCGATGCAGCGCGCTCACGCATATTCCGCGCCAATCCCGCCTACACATACAGTTCGCTGAATCTCGCGCAGGCGGTGCAGGTGCTCGCGTACGAATTGCGCCTCGCGTTCCAGGAGCCGATGCCAGAACTGAGCCTCGTCGAAACGGCAGGGCATGCATCGAGCGAGGAAATCGAGGGCATGTACGCGCATCTCGAAGAAGCGCTCGTCGCGCTCGAGTTTCTCGATTCGGCCAATCCGCAAAAGCTGATGTCGCGCGTGCGGCGGCTGTTCGCGCGCGGGGCTGGGGCACGAGGAAGTGAACATCGTGCGCGGCATCGCGAAGCACATTCTCCTGAACTCGAAGAAGGACTGAGCCGATCGCGCTGGCAGCGTGTGGAGCATCGGGCAGAGTTGGCGCGCGCGTCCTACAATCGGCGAAAAACGGCGCAAGCCGATATAAGCATTGCGCGATTCATGCTTTGCATCCGATCCCCTTTCGAGATTCCGACATGTTCGACCGACTTCGCGAAGACATCGCCGCCATCCGTGAGCGCGATCCCGCCGCGCGCAGTGCCTGGGAAGTCATCACGTGTTATTCCGGTTTGCATGCGATCGTTTTGCATCGTTTTGCACATGCGTGCTGGCGCGCGCAATGGCGCTGGCTCGCGCGCTTCGTCTCGCAGATGGAGCGTTTTCTCACCGGCATCGAGATTCATCCGGGCGCGACGCTCGGGCGGCGCGTGTTCATCGATCACGGCATGGGCGTGGTGATCGGCGAAACGGCGGAAATCGGCGACGACTGCACCATCTATCAGGGCATGACGCTCGGCGGTACGTCGCTCACGCGCGGTGCGAAACGGCATCCGACGCTCGAGAGCGGCGTGATCGTCGGCGCGGGCGCGAAGGTGCTCGGCGGCTTTACTGTCGGCGCGGAAGCGAAGATCGGCTCGAAAATGCGGTCGTCGTGAAGCCGGTGCCGGCGGGTGGCACGGCGGTGGGCAATTCGGCGCGCATCGTGATGCCGGCGGTCAGCAAGGTTAGGGAAACGAAGCGCAGTGACGGCTTCTGCGTTTACGGAATCACGCCGAACGCGGACGATCCCGTGTCACTCGCGATTCACGGATTGATCGATCTCGCATCGACGCAGACGCAGCGTGTCGATGACATCGTCGCGGCGCTCGAAAGGCTCAGCGCGCGCGTGGAAGCGCTGAACGGCATCGACGGCGCGGCGCTGGTCGATCTCAAGCGGCTTTGCACGTCGATGGGCGGCAAGTGCGAAGAACAGGCGGCGTTCGCCGAGCGCGGCGCTGAAATGCGCTGAACGAACGACGCCTGCACTTCACAACGGCAACGCGCGCACGCCGTTGCGGTCGATGCGCAGATACCCGCCGCGCGGTGGGTCCACATCGAGTTCCCAATCGGGCAGCACCCAGCGCGTGCCTTCGACTTCACGATGCATCGCGGGACGATGCGTGTGTCCATGAATCATCGTCTGCGTGCGGCTGCCGATAAAAAGCGCGGACACGGCTTGCTTCGTGACATCGTACTTGGCGGACATGCCGGTCGAACGCGCGTCCTTGCTATTGGTGCGCATGCGCTGACTGATGCGAAGACGCGTCTCCAGCGGCAGCCGGAGAAACAGGTTCTGTGCGAAACGATTACGCGCGACGTCGCGAAAACGCTGATAATTGCGGTCCGCGGTGCATAGCCCGTCGCCGTGCGCGAGCACGATGCGCGAACCGAACGCCGTCACGACGAACGGATCGGGCAGCAGCATCGCGCCGGCTTCCTTCATGAAGTGCGGGCCGAGCAGAAAGTCGCGGTTGCCGTGCATCATATACAGCCCGATGCCGCGTTCAGAGAGCATATGCAGACGCTTCGTCATGCGCCGCGCTAACTCGGCGCGCTCGCCGGTGACGGACGGATCGAGCATGTCGTCGCCGACCCAGAATTCGAACAGGTCGCCGAGAATGAAGACGGAATCCGCATCGTTCGTGGTGACGTCGATGAAATGCTCGAAGGCCGCGACCGTTTTCGGAATCGCTTCGCTCAGATGCAGGTCGGCAATGAAAAACAGCGGGCGCGCTTCATGCGTCGCGCCCGCTGTCCTGTTTGCTTCGCGACCGAATGCTTTCGTATCGATCATGCTATGGACGGTTAGACCACCACGGCCTTCTCGATCACGACGTCGTCGAGCGGCACGTCCTGATGGAAGCCCTTCGAGCCCGTCTTCACCTTCTTGATCTTCTCGAACACGTCCATGCTGTCGACCACGCGGCCGAACACGGCGTAGCCCCAGCCCTGCGGCGTCGGCGACGAGTGGTTCAGGAAGTTGTTGTCCTTTACGTTGAAGAACTGCGCGGTTGCCGGGTGCGTATCGTTGGTGCGCGCCATCGCGACCGTGCCGTTGTCGTTAGTCAGGCCGTTGTTGGCTTCGTTGTTGATCCGGGCATCCGTGCCTTTCTGCTTCATGCCCGGCTCGAAACCCCCGCCCTGAATCATGAAGCCGTCGATCACGCGGTGGAACACCGTGTTGTCGTAGTGGCCCTTCTTCACGTAGTTGAGGAAGTTTTCGACCATCTTCGGTGCTTTCTCAGCGTCCAGTTCGAGCTTGATGACGCCGTGGTTCGTATGCAGTTCGACCATGGATGATGTTTCCCGTGTGTTGATGGACGGTGGCGCTCAACCGACGCGCCGTCCGGTGATTCGGGTTACTGCGCGACGACGGTGGCCGACTCGATGACAGTCGGTTTCTGCGGAACGTCCTGCATTGGCCCGCGCGTGGTGGTCGGGCTCGCTTCGATCTTCTTTACGACATCCATGCCGAACACGGCATAGCCGTTGCCGTCCGGATTGGGATAGTCGAGACCCGCATTATCGACCGTATTGGTGAAGAACTGCGCCGTCGCCGAATTCGGGTCGCTGGTGCGCGCCATCGCGAGCGTGCCGGTGACGTTCTTTAACCGTTCTTGCTTTCGAGCGGAATCGGCGGGCGCGTCGGCTTCTCGGCGAAGCTGGTGCTATAGCCGCCGTCCTAAATCATGAAGCCCAGAATTACGCGATGGAAGATCGTGCCCGAGTATTGACCGGACTTTACATAGTCCAGGAAGTTCGCGACCGTCCTGTGTGCCTTCTCCGGATAAAGCTCGACTTTGGTGTCGCCCTGCGACGTCTTGATGAGCACGGTCGGATGCGCGGCCTGTGCCGTTTGCTACTGGGCGAAGACCGGCGCGGTCATGATCAGGGCGGCGCCAACATCAGAAATTTCATGAAGGTCGATCCTCCAGTGAAGAAAGCGACGGGCAGTCGCGTAAGCGGCGGGCGGTGCATCGTCGCGAATCCGAAGGACGCGTGCACGATGCACCGTCGCGCAGGGCTACAGCTTAAACGCTCGAGCGTGCGGTTTCGTGTCAGCGGTCTTGCGAGATGCATCGTTGCCGTGAGTCAGGGCTGCGTCTTCGGCGCGGTGTACGGGTCGGTCGGCAGCGAGCCACTCGGGCTGCCGAACGGCGAGTACGTATCGGGCGAGGGCATCCCGGACGTGCTGTTGCCCGTGCCGGTATTGTTGCGCGTGGGCGCCCACTCGTCCGATGCCGCGCCCGCGGTCTTGCGATTCACCGGCGACGGCGAGATGATTTTCTGAATGTCGCCGACATGCTGACGCGTGACCGGACTCGTCGAGCCGAGCGATTGCGCGCGCTTGTACGATTCGCTCGCCAGCCGCAGATACAGATCGCCCAGATTGTCATACGCGAGTGCATAGCCGGGATTTGCTTTCACGGCCGTTTCGAGTGCGTTGCGTGCATCCTCGTAGCGGCCTTTCTTCGCGTACAGCGCGGCGAGGTTGTTGTACGGCTCGGGCAGTTCGGAATACGCTTGCGTGAGTTCGGTGAAGGCGGCGATCGCTTCGTCGTCGCGGTTGAGGCGCGCGAGCACGGTGGCGCGCTTGAACTTCGCCTGCACGTCGCGTGGGTTGCTCGCGAGGCGCGCATCGAGTTGCGTGAGCGCAGCGTTCCAGTCTTTGTTGGCGATCGACGCATCGGCCTGCGGCGTATCGTCTCGCGTGGCAGTGGAGACTTGCGCGAACGCGGCGGAAGTCGGAACGAAACATGCGGCGAGTCCGATGATCGTCGTCATGAGGGCCGACGCGACGAATGCAACGGACCGGGCAGGGCGACGAGGGAGTGACAGAGGCCTGGGCGCGTTGGCGTGAATCTTGTGGATCACTTGGGATGGAATGGATGAATGATGCGGCGAATGGATCGAAACGATGCGGGGGCAATGCATGAACCGGTGCGCCGCGCGCGGCCCGGACCGGCCCGCCGCATGGTTTGTGAGCAGGTCTTCGTTACCCGCCGCACGGCCGTCTGGAGATTTCATAGGCTCAGGTCCGAGTGTTATACTCCGAGCCATTCTAACAAAACGTCCGCACGTTTCGCGCACGTGTTAGCTCGGTGCCCAGAGCATGACATTTAAGCCGCGACGTCGGGTTGTCTATCGCCACCCGTGGCCGTCTCCGTCCTGGTCGCATGACCGTCGTGTTCGCGCTCGTGAGTGTCATCGTTCCCGCTTCGCATCGACACGCCGGGCGCGGCTCGACACACGGCAGTTTCCGGACCACGCATTGTGTCATCTATGAATTCGCTGCGCATCTACAACACGCTCGCGCATGACAAGCAACCCTTCACGCCGCTTCGTGCAGGCGTTGTGCGCATGTACGTCTGCGGAATCACCGTGTACGACTACTGTCACGTCGGACACGCACGCATGTTCGTCGTGTTCGACATCGTGCAGCGATGGCTGCGCGAGCTCGGCTACAAGGTCACGTATGTGCGCAACATTACGGACATCGACGACAAGATCATCCGCCGCGCGGTGGAGAACGGCCAACCCATCAAGGCGCTGACGGAACGGTTCATCGCTGCGATGAACGAGGACATGGACGCGATCGGTGTCGCGCGCGCGGACATCGAGCCGCGCGCGACTGACTTCATCCCGCAGATGCTCGGCATGATCGATGCATTGCACGCCAACGGCTATGCGTATTACGCGAAGGACGGCGACGTGAACTACGCGGTGCGCAAGTTCGCGGACTACGGCAAGCTGTCCGGCAAGTCCATCAAGGACCTTCGCGCGGGCGAGCGCGTCGCCGCGAACGATGCGAAGGAAGATCCGCTCGACTTCGTGCTGTGGAAGAAAGCGAAGGCCGACGAACCCGCCGACTCGGGCTGGGACTCGACGTGGGGCCGCGGGCGTCCGGGCTGGCATATCGAATGTTCCGCGATGGGCTGCACCTTGCTCGGCGATCAGTTCGATATCCACGGTGGTGGCATGGACCTGCAGTTTCCGCATCACGAGAACGAGATCGCCCAGAGCGAGGGTGCGACAGGCAAGCACTTCGTCAATTACTGGATGCACAACGGCTACGTGCAGATCGACAACGAGAAGATGTCGAAGTCGCTGGGCAACTTCTTTACGATCCGCGACGTTCTTGAAAAATTTGATGCAGAGGTAGTGCGCTTCTTTATTGCACGGGCACACTATCGTTCGCCGCTGAATTACAGCGACGTGCATATCGATGACGCGAAAAGCGCGCTCACCCGTCTATATACGGCGTTGAAGGATGTCGAGCCGGACAATCATCAACTTGACTGGAACGAGGCGAACGCGCAGCGTTTCCAGTCCGTGATGAACGACGACTTCAACACGCCGGTAGCGGTGTCCGTGCTGTTCGATCTCGCAAGCGAAGTGAACCGCACGCGCGATGCAGCGCTCGCGCGCCAGCTCAGGAAACTGGGCGGCGTGCTCGGCCTGCTTCAGCGCGATCCGCGCGCCTTCCTGCAACAGGCAGGCGGCACGGGCGCGGAAGCGGGCATGACGCCGCAGGAGATCGAAGCGAAAATCGCCGAACGCATTGCCGCTAAGCAGGCGAAGAACTACGCCGAAGCAGACCGGATTCGTGCCGCATTGCTCGAAGCCAGGATTGCGCTTGAAGACAAACCGGGTGGGTCGACCGAATGGCGCCGCGTGTGAGCGCGCGCCTTCGAACCCTCTGATCGACTCGCCAGGCAGGAGGCACGATGGCAACGGCTAGGAAGACGCCGGTCAAACGACCCGCGTCAGGAAGCGCCGCGTCGCCCGCAACGAAGCGAGCGAGCAGCGCGCAAAGCAAAACGACCACGCGGAAGATCGACGGTGCAACACATGATGGCGCAGCGACGACGGGACGCAAGACGGCAACCAAGCGCGTAAGCGCTTCCTCGAAGATCACGGTGAAGCGCAGTGCGTCGCACGGCAATAGCGCGGCAGATGCACGCGCGTCGAAAGCCGGCAGCGAAGAAGCCGAGGCGTCGCCGCTGAAGACGAACGGCCGTGCGATCGCGTCGGACGCTAGCGCGCAATCGATGGTCGCGGATGGGCATCAGGGTGAAATCATGCGCAAGTCGCGTGTCATCACCGCGGACGGCAAGGTGCCGGTGCAGATCGGCGGCCTCGTGCCCGGGGTCAAGCGTCCCGATTACTGGGACTGCGCGTGCGCGGATCTCATGAAGCGCGACCGTATCCTCAAGAAGCTGATTCCGAAGTTCGGCGAGATCCATCTCGTCAATCTTGGCGATCCGTTTTCCACGCTCGCGCGTTCGGTGGCCGGTCAGCAGATTTCGACCAAGGTCGCGCAGGCCATCTGGGAACGGGTCAGGGGCGCGTGCCCGGAGATTCATCCGGCGCATTTCATCAAGCTCGGCCATGAGAAGTTGCAAGGCTGCGGCCTGTCGAAGCGCAAGGCCGAATACATCCTCGATCTCGCGCAGCATTTCGAGAACGGCGCGTTGCATGTCGACAAGTGGGCGTCGATGGACGACGAAGACGTCATCGTCGAACTGACACAGATTCGCGGCATCGGCCGCTGGACGGCGGAGATGTTCCTCATCTTTAACCTGTCGCGCCCGGACGTGCTGCCGCTCGACGACCTTGGCCTGATTCAGGCGATCAGCGTCAATTACTTCAGCGGCGAGCCGGTCACGCGCAGCGAAGCGCGCGAAGTCGCGGCGAACTGGGAGCCGTGGCGCACGGTCGCGACGTGGTACATGTGGCGCAGCCTCAACCCGATCTCCGCCGATCACTGACATTCAACGCAGGATCGCGGAACTATCGTGGATTTATAATCCATAGCTTCCGCGCGCATTTATCAGGGACGGACGCGGTTAGAATACGCCCTGCCCGATGTTCTAGGACTCGAACACATGAAGACCACGTTTCTGGATTTCGAGCAGCCGATCGCTGAACTCGAAGCGAAGATCGAAGAACTCCGCTTCGTTCAGGACGACTCGGCCGTCGATATTTCGGAAGAAATCGAGCGGCTATCGAAGAAAAGCCAGCAGCTCACGAAAGATCTCTACGCAAACCTGTCGCCGTGGCAGGTTTCGCAAATCGCGCGTCATCCGCAGCGTCCGTACACGCTCGACTATGTGAGCGAACTCTTTACCGATTTCCACGAATTGCACGGCGACCGTTCCTTCGCGGACGACCTTGCGATCGTCGGCGGCTTCGCGCGTTTCAACGGCCAGCCGTGCATGGTGATCGGTCATCAAAAAGGCCGCGGCACGAAGGAGCGCGCGCTGCGCAACTTCGGCATGCCGCGCCCGGAAGGCTATCGCAAGGCGGAACGCCTGATGCGTCTGGCCGAAAAGTTCTCCATGCTGATCTTCACGTTCGTCGATACGCCGGGCGCGTATCCGGGCATCGGCGCGGAAGAGCGCGGGCAGTCGGAAGCGATCGGATGCAATCTGTATGTCATGGCGGAACTCAAGACGCCGATCATCACGACGATCATCGGTGAAGGCGGCTCGGGCGGCGCGCTCGCGATCGCCGTCGCGGACACCCTGATGATGCTGCAGTTCTCCACTTATTCGGTTATCTCGCCGGAAGGCTGCGCGTCGATTCTGTGGAAGAGCGCGGCCAAGGCACCGGAAGCGGCCGAAGCGCTCGGTCTCACCGCGCATCGCCTGAAGGCGCTCGGGCTGATCGACAAGATCATCAACGAGCCGCTCGGCGGCGCGCATCGCGATCCGAAGGGCATGGCCGCACTCCTGCGCCGCGCGCTCGCGGATTCGCTGCGTCAGTTCCAGGGCATGAGCTCGAAGGACTTGCGCGAACGCCGCTTCGACAAGCTGATGGCGTATGGCAAATTCAAGGAAACCATGCCGGGCGCCTGATGCGTTTTCTAGCGTCTTGACTACACGCCTTTCACGACCTCGTGACATCGGATAACGAAACCCCCGCCGGCCGCCTCGTCATCGACGCGGTGCGCACTGCGGTTTCGGATGCCGTTCTGCCTGTCGATTCGCTCGTCGCCGTCGCACTAAGCAGCGGGCTCGATTCCACCGTCCTGCTCGATGCCGCCGTGCGCTGTTTTGGCGCGGCGCGCGTGGTCGCCTTGCACATTCACCACGGGTTGAGTCCGAACGCCAACACATGGGCCGCGCATTGCGATGCCTTCGCGGCGTCGCTCGACGTGCGTTTCGCGCAGCGTCATGTCGATGTGTTGCGCGCAGGCGGCGAAAGCCTCGAAGCGGCGGCGCGCGACGCACGTTATCGCGCACTCGACGAGCTCTGCGCGGAGCAGGGTGCGCAAGCCTTGCTGATCGCGCATCACGCGGACGATCAGGCCGAGACCGTGCTGCTTCAACTGCTGCGCGGCGCGGGTGTCGCGGGTCTCGCGGCGATGGCGCCGCAGCGCACGGATGGGGTGGCGGTGCCGCGTCTGCGTCCGCTGCTGGGTTTATTGCGTGCGCAACTCGAGCAGTACGTGCACGAACGCGATCTGAGCTGGATCGACGACGAGTCGAACGCCGACACGCGCTATTCCCGCAACGCGCTGCGCCACGACGTGCTGCCGGTGCTAGCGGTGCATTTCCCCGGTTTCCGCAATGCGCTCGCGCGCACGGCATCGCACGCCGCATCGGCGCAGCGGCTGCTCGACGATCTCGCGCGGCTCGATCTGGCGCATGCGCAAGGCGCGGAGGAAGAGGGGGTGCTGGTGCTCGATGCGTTGCTCGCGCTCGACGATGAACGCGCTATAAATCTGCTGCGCTTCTGGATCCACGCGCGCGGTTTGCTGGCGGCATCCACCGCGCGCATTGCCGACATGCTGCGCCAGGTGCGCGATGCGTCCGCAGCGCGCGACGGTCACGCGCTGCGGATCGATCATGCGGGATTTTGCCTGCGCGTCTATCGGAACGAACTGTTCTGGGAATCGGGCGATAGCGGCGATGCGCCCGACTTCGATCGCGGCGCGGCCACGCCGAAGGTCGCGCTCCAACTGCACTGGGAAGGCGAGGAAGTGTGGCGTCTGCCCGAATGGCGCGGCTCGTTCGTGTTCGAGCCGGTCGATACGTCGTCCGACGGTGTGGTGGGCGAGGGCGTGTTGCGCGCGGCGCCGCTCGTCGTCTGTTCGCGCGCGGGCGGCGAGCGCATGCACGTGGCCGCCGAAGCGCCCAGCCGCACACTCAAGAATCTGTTTCAGGAGCGCGGCGTGCCGGCGTGGAAGCGCGACGTGCCACTGCTGTTCGTCGGCGAGGTGCTGCTGTTCGTGCCGCAACTGGGAGTCAATCGGGAAGCGGCGCCGAGTGCCGCGCATGGTCCGCTGCGGCGAATTTCCTGGCGTCCCGATCTGTTGCTCGCCTGAGTCATCAGATCGAATCCGCTGCGCGTAAAAGCGCAAAAAATGCGTGTCACAGCTGTTTTCATCTTGTAATTTCGACCCTGATCGCGTAACCTATCAAACTAAAAAACTCGTTTTCTCGCAAGCGAAGCGGCATTGCGGCGCGGCATCTCCGTTCAAAAGACGCGATTCTGGCCCGCAATCCACACTTTCGTGCAGCAAGACCCGCGGGTGCTGCGGCCCTCGCGATTCGTGGCCGGCTTCCACCATCCCTGAAGCAGACGGGCACGACGCAAAAGCGCCACGCATTCACGCGTGCAGCACGGTTTTTCCTTCAGTTCAAGAATGACAATGGCACTCATCGTACAGAAATACGGCGGCACTTCGATGAGCTCGGTCGAGCGCATCAAGAACGTCGCGCAGCGCGTCGCCAAATGGCACAAGGCCGGCCACCAGATGGTCGTCGTGCCCTCGGCGATGTCCGGCGAAACCAACCGCCTGCTCGGTCTCGCGAAAGACATCAAGGCGGACCCGGACCCGCGCGAACTCGACATGATTGCTTCCACGGGCGAGCAGGTGAGTGTCGGCCTTTTGGCCATCGCGCTGCATGCCGAAGGACTCGAAGCCGTGAGTTATGCCGGCTGGCAAGTGCCGATCAAGACGGACAGCGCGTTCACCAAGGCGCGCATCAGCGAAATCGACAGTACGCGCGTGCTCAAGGATCTCGACGAAGGCAAGGTCGTAGTCGTCACGGGCTTTCAGGGCGTCGATCCGGAAGGCCATATCGCGACGCTCGGGCGCGGCGGTTCGGACACCTCGGCGGTCGCGATCGCGGCCGCGATGAAGGCCGACGAATGCCTGATCTACACCGACGTCGACGGCGTGTACACGACCGATCCGCGCGTGGTGGAAGAAGCGCGCCGGCTGGACCGCGTGACCTTCGAGGAAATGCTGGAAATGGCGAGCTTGGGCTCGAAAGTGCTGCAGATCCGCTCGGTGGAATTCGCGGGCAGGTATCAGGTGAAGACGCGCGTGCTCTCCAGCCTGACCGATCCGCAAATACCGCTCGAAGACGAGATGCACTCCGGCACCCTGATTACTTTTGAAGAAGACGAGAACATGGAAAAAGCTGTGATTTCTGGCATCGCGTTCCAGCGGGACGAAGCGCGCATCGCGGTCATGGGCGTGCCCGACAAGCCGGGCGTCGCGTATCAGATTCTCGGTCCGGTCGCCGATGCGAACATCGACATCGACATGATCATTCAGAACCAGAGCGTGAACGGCAAGACCGACTTCACGTTCACGGTCGGGCGCGACGATTATCAGCGCGCGCTCGAGATTCTGAACGGCACGGTCAAGGGTCACGTTCAGGCCGAAACCGTTCTCGGTGATGCGAAGGTATCGAAGGTCTCCGTGGTCGGAGTGGGCATGCGTTCGCACGTGGGTATCGCGAGCACGATGTTCCGCACGCTGTCGGAAGAGGGCATCAACATCCAGATGATCTCGACCTCCGAAATCAAGATTTCGGTGCTGATCGACGAGAAGTACACGGAACTCGCGGTGCGCGCGCTGCACAAGACGTTTGAACTGGATCGCTAAGGCGTTTGACGTATGACACGTGTGTGAACGCTCGCCGGCGTTCATACCGTTGCGGGTTTCGGGGCGTCACGATTCGAACGTGATCGATTGGAAAAATCGCCTGCGAAATTTGACCGACACCCGCGAACACAATAGTATTTTGATATCATTGTACTGTATTCTCCTCTCGGTGCGACGAAAAGTTTGGGAGATGTGGCTGAGAGGTCGAAGGCACTCCCCTGCTAAGGGAGCATCTGGCTAAAAACTGGATCGAGGGTTCGAATCCCTCCGTCTCCGCCCGTTGTCGTAAAAAAGCCCCCAAGCTTAAAAACTTGCGGGGCTTTTTGTTTTTGCGGCCCATGAATTAGCGTCGGCGGGCGCCAACCTGCGTAGCTCAGTTGCGCTTTTGTACCGGGGAACATCTGTTGGCGCAACGCTACGGCGGATTGTTTTAGACGGCTCAGGCCGGTTCTGGGATCAGAATCCTTTTTCATCCTTATAGCCTCATTCATACGCGCAGTCCGTGTGCTGCGTCGGCTAATCTTGCTGGTTACCTGTTTTTGCCGTCTCTCTAATTTCAAGCGCACTGAATTGGACTATAACCTCTGCACCAGCAGTGGCGGCAACCAGTGCAATCTCCTTACCAGGAACTTTGGAGAATTGGTCCAATTTAGCCAAAGTCGAAAGTGCCTGCGCGTACTGCGGATCGTTCGGTCGAAGGATCGTAATGTCGTAGACGATATTTAATATGCCGAAGTGTTCAATGACGCATCGGCTGGTCCCGGCAAACGTGAGTTCCGCTTGTCTCCCGTCGAAGGATAGGTATACCAATCGATTGTCTTCGCGAACCGAGATGGAAACGATTTGCTAATCGTGAAAGAAAACAAAGTTATCTAAAGTGTCCATAGAGCTTAGAAGATAGAAACCGGATTTCCTTTATCACGCTTGCCATTTTCCCAGTTGTGAGAATGCGGCGCCCCGAATCCGTGATCGTGGCCGAAGTCAATGTTGATAGCAGCATCGCCGTTGGCATCGTAGTATCGCCATTGTTTTTTTCCAGAAGGATTCTCAAGCCACTTGTTGGGGGGACCGCCGGTACTTGGCAACCAGGCAGTCTGCATATCGTCGCCAATCATGCTTGACTGATACTCGAACGGCTGCGCGTCACCGAGCAGTGAACTGCCATCGCCCTCTTCACTATCCCCGAAGCTTTTGAGCATCGAAGCGCGGCTGCTGTTATCGTCCGAACCCGTGCCGCCGAGTATCGTCCCGCCTACCACTTCGGCAGCGCGGAGCCAATCGAAGCCTTTAGTGCTGGCGCCGCCCAATTAGCCATTGGCGAGCTGGCTATTCAGCACAGTGTCCGCCGCGTGCATGGAGGTGGCAAACGGACCTGTGAATCGACCCGTCGGCGCACTCGCTCCGCTGTACTTATGGCAAAGGACACGCCGCCCACCGCCGCGCGGCCAGTATTGCGGCGCGTAAGTGTTTGAAAACTCGCTGTCCACCATACCAGGCGCGATCAATCGCGGGGATGATGCGGCCGTCACGCACAGTATTGCGCAGTACGCGCGTGATGCCGTCGGCGTGGTCCACGCTTCCACTGAGGGACGAGCGCTCGTTACGCAATGTCGCGAGCATAGCCGTTATCGCTAACCCAGTCGCGGAAGATGCTGCGGAAGCAGTGCGCCGTCGCGATGCGTTCGGGTGTGTCGTTCTTCGTTCCCATGCGTCCCGAGGCAGGACATGAGAACCATGTCAATGAGAATCTCATCTCCCACGTTTCGAATGTCATAAAAGCGTTTCGCTCGACGACCGCTTTAGGATAAGTCCGCTTTCTACGCTCCTCCCGGCTAACTATCCTCCGCGTTGCTTGTTCAAAAGCAACTAAACGCAATTAGCTGATCACGGGGAACCTTGGGCCTGACCAGGGCCAGCTTGCCCGTTTCGTCCACGCCGTGAACGGGGAACATATGCTTGACAAGATCGATTCCGACGGTGACAATTAAAATAAACTTCCTTTCTTGTTGGTGTTGGTGAAGGTCGAGACTTTACCATGGCACATTGATGCCGATTCGCGGCTTCTGCCGCAGCCTCGGGACGGGGAAGTCCCTTTCATTCTAAGCAACAGTGCGTTGTTCACACACATCCGCTGCCTGACATGGAATCTCAGATAAATGCAGCGCGGCGCTGAAATCAGGCTTCATCCAGTCACGACAAGTATCAAAAAGCTTCTCATCCCCCTGATCGTTTCGCTGCTCGGCGTGACGCAGGCGTATTCGGAAGCAATCGACCCGACCGCTCTCAAGCTGATGGGCGTATACGGCCCGCACAGCGAGTTCGCCGGTCCCTACGTCGGCGCGAAAGTCGGCGTCAACTGGTCGAATATATCAGCGGCCTGCAGTCGCGTTCGACGCACACGACGGAGTTCCCGGGCATCACCGCCGGCATTAACTACGACGTCGGTCCGGTTGTGGTCGGCGTGGAAGGTTTCGCGGATTTCAATACACCGGCGGCTCCGCGAGCTATCAGGGAGGGCGGTCATCGTCGCAACGACAGCTTGACGCTGGGCGTGCATTACTACTTCTTCTGACTCTTCCGAATCGACTCAAAGCGCGAGGGATCGGCGTTCGCGCTTCACACATCACCCTCGCTTTACTTTCCCGACGCGATCCGGTCTTCGATGTGCTTGGCACGCGACGGCGACGGATGCGAACTCAGCATGTCGGACTTGCCGCCGTCGATGGCCACGAGCTTCTGGAACGCCGTTACGAGCCCCTTCGGGTCGTAGCCGTTTTTCTTCTGGACCTCGAACGAGTAGTCATCGGCGGCGGATTCCTGCGTCTGCGAGAACTGCGCATTGACGAACTTCTCCGACAGATCGCCGATCTGCGATGCCGACAGATTGCCGACCACGCCGCCCGCCGACGCCGCCACCGTGCGCACCGCCGAGGTCGCGTAGGCGACCTGCATCGCCTTTTTCGTGTGGCCGAGCGCGACGTGGCCCATTTCGTGGCCGACGCTGCCGCGCACTTCGTCATCGGTCATCAGATCCATCAGGCCGTTGTAGACGCGCACGCAGCCACGCGTTGACGTCCTTCGTCAGATAGACCTTGTAGTTGACCGGCACGCCGTTGATGTTGTCGCCCAGTTGCTTCGAAATCTTGTTGAGGCGCTGCGTGTATTTGCTCGACGTCGGCGCGATCTTGTTTTCGCTGTCTAGCGTGGCGCAGGACTTGTCGGACAGCGTGCACACGTCCCTGTCGCTCAACGAGAGCGCCGCGTGGCCAACTGGCCGGACTACATGAGTTGCGAGGGATCCATGCTGCTGCACGATGCGAGCGTGAGAATGGCCGATGCCGCCAGCGTGATGCGGAAGATCGTCATAGGTTCTGCCTTTGAAGAGTTGTTGTGGTCGTTGTCTCGCGAGCGAATGCGGACGGAGCGCAATCTTCGATTCGAGTCGACGTGTAACAAATTAGAAAGCTATTATTTCGATTACGAAAGGTTCCAGAACGCAAGTTCGAAGGTGAATCAATCGTTGATACGATTGCGCGCGGCGCGTGCTCGGGCGGCGATCGTCGCGATGGGCGAAGCATCAGCGGCAAACGAAACGGCGTCGAGAAGGGCCTCGGCGATGAGTTGCGTCAGCGTCTGTCCGGGCGGCATCTCGACGAAAACCTGCGCGCCCAGTTCGCTCAACGCGATGGTGGAATCGTGCCAGTGCACCCACCGCGTGATGCAGATTCGTGGCGAGATCGTCGCGCACGGCATCGGGGCGGCGCAAAACCCGTGCGCCGCGATACGCGATGCGCGGCGCGTCGATGCGCACCCGGCTCGCGGCATTGATGAGACGCGCGGCGGCATCTTCCAGCAGTACGCAGTGCGACGGCACGCTGACCGCCAGACGCTCCGCCTTGCGCGCGCCGCGTTCGAGCGCGACATCGCTGCCCGACACGACGATCTAGCGCGGCGCATGAGATGTCGATGTACGCGTCGGCGCCGCTGTCCGCGATCACCCGCGCGATCTCGCTTTCGTTCAGGCCGAGCACGGCGAGCATGCCGTAGCCGCGCGGATACGCGTTTCCATCAGCTTCGCGCGCAGATGCACGAGCTTGAGCGCATCGTCGAACGCGATTGCACCGCTCACGACCGCCGCACCGTACGCGCTGACCGACAGTCCCGCGATCGCCTCCGGCAGGATGCCTTCCTCCCCAAAGGCGCGCGTGCCGCCGGCGACGACGGTGCGCGCACGATGAGATCGAGGTCGCTGTCGGGTGTGACGGTCGGCGTGCCGCTCGCGAGTTCGAAGCCCGTGCTGCCAGCCGGTCCCCAGTCGAGGCCGCTCGCATCGATGACTGGCGCGGCGGCGCGCAACAGCGCAAAGACGGGAAGCGCGGCGCGCGGGGGATCGGGTTCGCGGGAACGTAAATTTTCGGGAGTCGGAATCGTATCGAGATGGCGTGGGTCGATCCACGTGCCGAAGCGCACGCCGCGCCACGACGTATGGCGCACGCGCGAGCGCCCCAGCGACCCACGACGGCGCATCGGCGAAAAGCGGCGCGTCGGGCGCGAGACGCGCAAGATCGTGCGGCTTCATCGTCGGCGTCCACAACGAGGCGTTACGTGTTCCACTGCTCGCGCATCCGCTTGCGTACGTCGATCGACGCCGCGCGCGCGTTTCGTATCCGCCGACGCGAGCCGGTTCGACAGATCGCGCGGACCGTCGCGCGCATCCTTCACCGCGGCGGCGAGCGAAGTCCGCACGCGTTCGATATCGGCGAAAAAGGGCGCGTCGGCATCGATGCCTTCGATCAGTTCGTGCAGCAGGCCGAGCTTCGCGTAGGCGCTCATCTTGTAGTAGGACATCGGCAGCACGATGTTGCCGAGCGCGTCGAGACTTTCGACACTACGCCGCGTCACGCGCGCCGCCGCTTCCTTGCCTATCGCGTGGACAGCCGTGCCGGGTGCATCGAGCGCCACGATGCGATTGGCCTGATAACCATGCGTGGAGATACGCGCCCGACATCGCCGGGCCGACGATCAGCGCGATGGCCGGATGGTTGGCGTTGGCGAGCCGCGCGCTCGCGTACGCATCGACGGCGGCCGCGCAGGCGAGATGAATGCCGAGCAGTTCCTCGCGCCGTCCGTATGCCTGACTCTTTACATCGACGACGGCGACGATCGGGCGTTTCGTGTCGGCATCGCGATCGGCATCGATGACTTCGTGCACCGCGCGCACCAGCAGCCAGCCTTGTTCGAGGCCGACTACGTTATCCGTCGCGCGTGGGAAGCGGTTCTGCGGATCGGGCACGACCGCGATGAAGCGCGCGTTCGCCACCGAGCAGGCCGTCGTGCGTGCGAACCGGGCCGCTTTGCTTCGCATCGGAGGACAACGAAGAAGACAGCGCGTCGGCCAGCGCGCGCCGCGTGAAAGCGTGGCGTTCATGATGTGCCCTACAGGTGCGCAAGGTGTCGGGATCGATGGCGTCGGGATTCACTTGCGCGAGCCGCGCGAGAAAGCCGTCGACGTCTTCCGTGCGATGTTGCTTCGGCATGCTGCGCGCGAATGCGATCAGCACGGCACCGCGCACGAGGCCGGTGTCGTCTTCGACGAGCGTGTCCGCCGCCCGACCGCGACGCGCCCCTCGCCGCCTATCATCGACTAGATGAGGCCGCCGGTCGCCCGAATCGAGTTCTTCGATGCCCGCTTCCTGTTCGATCACTTCCGGGCCGTTCATGCCGAGGCGTGCCTAACGCGTCATCACCAGTTCCGTGCACAGCGCGGCGGCGAGCGACATGCCGCCGAAGTAGCCGATTACGCTGACCACCGGCACATGACGCCTGAGCGCGACGATCGCCGCCTGAATCTCCGCGATCATCGCGAGACCGAGATTCGCTTCCTGCAATCGCCCGCCGCCGGTTTCGAACAGCACGACGGGACGAATCGCGCGGCCTGCTTCGAATTCGCTCAGGGTCATTTCGAGTGCGGCGGCGATCTTCGCACCCGACACTTCGCGGATGCTGCCGCCCTGAAACGCAGGCTCGATTGCGGCGATCACCGGGGGTTCGCCGCCGAGCATGCCCCGCGCGATCGCGATCACCGCGCCGTCGTCGGACTGGCAGACGATGTTCTGCATCGCGAGCCACTGCGATTCGAGCCGGGCGAACGGGCCAATCAGTTCGCGGTACGTGCCTTTGTCGAGCAAGGCCTGCGCACGCCTCGCGCGCTGTCAGTTCGATGAAGCTATGCCGCGCGATGAAGGTGTCGTGTGCGTTCATGAGTTCGCTCCCGCTCCTTCGCTGGCTTCGACGGCTTCGGCCAGATACAGCATGACGACGCCGGGCGTCGCGCCGAAATCGTTCAGTTCGATTTTCGCGGCGCTGTCGTAGCGCTGGAAGAAGCGGTCGAGCAGGCTCTTCCACACGTGTCCGTAACCGTCGACGCTGGTGTGGACGATCACTTCGGTGTTTGCCGTCTGCGAAGGCGAGAGCAGCACTTCGAGATCGCCCGAGCCGACCACGCCGACGTGCGCGCGCTTCGTGATCGTGCGCGTGGCAGGATATTCGTATCGCATGTTTTCCATCTTCGAATCCTCTTCGATGCGTTTTTAGTGCGAACGCCTGAGACTGTCGAGAAAGAGCGTGGCCGCGAGCAGATCGGGGCGCCGCCCGGCGATGCGTTCAGCGTCATCAATTCATGTTTGAGTCGCGCGAGTGCCTGGCGTCCTTTTTCCGAAGCGATGCCGCCATGATCGATCACGCGTTGCGCGCCGTGCTGTGCGGCGCGCAACGCCGTCATGCCGCCGCGATGCAGAAGGCACGTA